>JAUHVS010000877.1 GCA_030424955.1 bacterium
CATCCACACCGTGCTCGGCGCGGACATGCTCACCAATGAACTGCGAATTCGCGACCACCCGCTCGCCGAGCGCCATCACCGAATTATACCGGCGCTTCAGGGCGGAGCGGGCGTTGTAGGTGCCGTGATAGGTAGTGACGAAATGCGCCTTGGTCCGGTCGCACGCCCATTTCGCACTCCAGGCCGGCGCCCGCGAGCGGGCATGGACGATCTGCACGGCCTCGCGCTCGATGATCGCGATCAGGGCACGCATGTTGGACCACAGGGTCAGCGGGTTCTTGCTGGCGACGGGCAGGCGCAGCAACTCACCGCCCAGCGCGGTGAGCTCGTCCTCAAGCCGTCCGCCCTGGCTCGCGACCAGAGCGCGGCCACCGTCTGCGATGACCGCCTCGGCGACTTCCAGCGTCGTCCGCTCGGCACCGCCGGCTTCGAGTTCGGGGATCACCTGGAGAACGATCATGAAGGCGCTGGCATCCTTGAAAGACACGGGGCACGCCGCCGCCGGGCCGGACGATGGAGTATGGCACTTCTTTCATAGCTTGCGGTGGAAAACAAACCCGGTTTGAGGTGTCTTCAGGGCTATCCTCACCCGGTCGTCCTGCCGTATCTGGTTGGGAAATGCCGTTTCGGGGGAAGGGCATTGACGCTTCGCCGCGCCGGCCGGAAGGCCCGGCCTGTCATGATGGAGTTCCCTGATGCCCCTGCCGCACGCCCTGCCCCGGACGCCGACGCGCCCGCGGTCGACGCCGGCCGCCTCGCCGAGGCCCGGGCGCAGTGCGCCGCGGCGCGCTTCGAGGTCGATATGGCCCGCGAAGGCGTCGACTACACCATCCCGTGACCGCCCTCTGGCTGGGCCTGTCCTTGGCCCTGGTGGTGCCCGTCGATGGCGTCGCCCTCACCCCGCACTATGAACACCGGGCCGAGGGGCTGACCTTCGACGGGCTGGTGGATGACGCGGCGGCGGCGGGGGCGCCGACGCTGTCGGTGGTGGTGCAGTGGTCGCAGCCCCACATCACCAGCCATGAGATCGAGCCCCACCCCATCCACTCCCAGCGCGACGACGTCGTGCGGCGCATCATCCGGCGCGCCCGGGCGCGGGGGATGGCGGTGCTGGTGTTCCCCATCTTGTGGGTGGAGCACCGCGCGCCGGGCGCCTGGCGGGGCACCCTCGCCCCCGACGATCGGGCGGCCTGGTGGCGGGCCTATCGGCGCTTCATCTTGCACTACGCCGAGCTCGCGGCCGAGGAGCGGGCGGCCCTGCTGAGCGTGGGCAGTGAGCTGTCGTCCATGGAGCGCGACGCCGCCGCCTGGCGGGCCCTCATCGCGGACGTGCGGGCGCGCTACAGCGGACGACTCCTGTACTCCGCCAACTGGGATCACTACGCCTGGGTGCCGTTCTGGGACGCCCTGGATCTGGTCGGTATCACGGGCTACTACCGCCTCGCCGAGGTGGGGCGGTTCGATCCGCCGGTCGCGGACCTGGTGGCCCGCTGGGCGCTGATCCGCGAGCACCTGGGGCTGTGGCTGCAGACGGTGGACCGCCCGCTGGTGATCACCGAGCTCGGCTACCCGAGCGTGGACGGCGCGGCGCAGGCCCCGTGGGACTACACCGGCGCGCAGCCGGTCGATCTTGAGGAGCAGCGGCGCTGCTTCCAGGCGTTCTACGAGGTCTGGGCCGACGCCCCCGAGCTGGCCGGCGTGTTCTTCTGGAACTGGTGGGGCCCCGGTGGGCCCACCGACCGGTGGTACACCCCCCGGGGCAAGCCGGCGATGCACGTGGTCGACTGGTGGTACGGCGGCTCCCGCCGCGACGGATCAGCGCCGGGCCGGCGCCCCGAGACGCAGAGGTGAGATGAAGATCGTCAGCTGGAACGTCAACTCGATCCGCGCCCGGTACGACCGGGTGCTCAACTGGCTCGACGCTCACGAGCCCGACGTGGTGTGCCTGCAGGAGCTCAAGTGCACCGACGCCGAC
>JAUHVS010000109.1 GCA_030424955.1 bacterium
GCGCGGGCACGCCGTGACGGCGGTGGATCTGTCGCAGGTGGGGCTGGCCAAGGCCCGCGCGCTCGCGGCCGAGCGGGGCGTGCCCCTCAGCACCGTGCACGCCGATCTGGCCACCTACGACCTGGGGGAGGCGCGCTGGTCGGGCATCGTGAGCATCTTCTGCCACCTGCCGCCGCCGCTGCGGGCTGACCTGCACCGGCGCATGGTGCGGGCCCTGCGCCCGGGTGGGGTGCTGATCCTCGAGGCCTACAGCCCCGCTCAGCTCAGCCACGGCACCGGGGGGCCGCCGGTGCTGCCCATGCTCTATCCGCTGGCGGCCTGTCAGGCTGAGCTCGACGGGCTGCGCTGGGCGGTGGCCCACGAGATCGAGCGTGAGGTGCACGAGGGCGCGCACCACAACGGGCGCAGCGCGGTGATCCAGCTGGTGGGGCGGGCGCCGGACTGAGCGGGCGCGGGGCGCGGGGCTAGGGCGCGTCGGTGGGCTCGGCCGTGGGGGCCTGCTGGTCCTTCAGGGCCAGGGCCTTCATGGCGTCGTCGGTGGCCAGCTTGAAGCCCTCCGCCTCGGCCGCGACCGCCTCGGCCTTGGCCTTGCTGCGCTTGCGGATCTTCAGGGCGATGTACACGCCCACGGCCACGGCCGCGGCGGCCGCCAGCGCCCAGCCCTGGGTGGACTTGGCCTGCTCCAGGATCTGCTCCCAGTTCTCGCCGAAGGTCCAGCCCAGCCAGATCCACACGGGCACCGAGATCAGCGCGGCCAGGAAGTCCAGCAGCACGAAGCGCCAGAAGGGGAACTCCACCACCCCGGCGGTGAGGAAGATCGCCCCGCGCACGCCGGCGACGAAGCGGCCGAAGAACACCGTCCAGCTGCCGAAGCGGTCGTAGTAGCCCTGGGCCTTCTTGCGGCGCGCGGGGGTGAGCAGCTTGCCGAAGAACCCGCCCGTGCTGCTCGACCGGCCCAGCCGGCGGCCGATGAAGTACAGGCACGAGTCGCCGATGACGATGAACGCCATGCTGATGCCGAAGTGGATCCAGACGTCGATCTTGCCGGCGCCGGCCATGACGCCGCCGAAGATCAGCGGGATGTCCTCGGGGATCGGGATGCCCAGGCCGGCCAGCATCAGCGCGACGGCGATGCCGACATAGGTGAAGCGATCCAGGTATCCCGTCAACCAGTCCACGGGGGCCTCCCGGCGTTGCAAGGGCGCGCAGGATACGCGCTCGCACCCTGGATGTCAGGCGGCCTGCGGGGGGTTCGGGATCTGGCGGGCGAGGGCGTCCAGCGCGGCCGCCCGCTCCAGGCCCTCGCGCCAGCGGGCGGGCAAGCCGGCGACGCCCACCCGGGCGCCCACCAGGGCCCCTGCGAGGGTGGCGATGCTGTCGGAGTCGCCCGGCGTGTTGGCCCCGGCCAGCAGCGCCGCCGACAGGTCGTCGGGGTGGCGGGCCAGCAAGAACACCGCCGCGGCGATGGCCTCGTGGGCGGCCCAGGCCCGCAGCCGGTCGAAGACCGTGTCGGCCGCCACGCCCCCCTCGGCCTCCTGCCGGGCGCGGATCATCATCTGCGCCACTTTCGGGTCGTGGCGCTGGGCCGCCGCGATCATGGCGTCGAGGGTGTCGCCCAGCGGCGCGCCCTGCGCGCACAGCGCGGTGCCTACGGCCATCGCGGCGCAGGCGGCCAGGGCGATGGGGTCGTTGTGGGTGAGCCGGCTGTGGGCCACCGCCCAGGCCTCGGCGCGGGCGAGGTCGTCGACGAACACCAGCCCGAAGGGGTAGGCGCGCATCACCGAGCCGCAGCCGCCGGCGGTGGCGCCGCCGGCCTCAGCCCAGGGCACCCCGCGGGCGAGCGCGCGGCAGCCGGCCAGGCAGGCGTTGCCCGGCGCCCGGTGGCCGCCCTGGGGATCCTGGGCCCAGGCCACGAAGGCGCGGGCGATGCGCTGCATGGCGGCGTCCAGATCCTCGCCGGCGGCGCGGCTGGCGAGCAGGCTCACCAGCACGGCCTCGGCCATCTGCGTGTCGTCGGTGTAGGGCGCGAAGCGCTCGCCGTCGCGGGTCCAGAACAGGGCGTAGTCCGTCAGCCCAGCGGGACCGAAGCGGGCGCGGATGTCGGCCATCGAGGCGAACTCGACGGGGTGGCCCAGGGCGTCACCGACGGCGGCGGCGAGCACGGCGCCTTGGCAGCGGGCGTCGAAGGGGGGCGTCAGCATGGTGACCTCTCAGGTCAGCGGGGATGACCAATAATATGCGCGACGCATCTAAGCTGTCAAACGCGCAAACCCGATTCTTGGGTGTGGGCGTGCTCCAACGGGGTGGGCGCGGCCGGGCCTCAGCGGGCGGGCACACACAGGGCCTCGCGGCCGATGGGGCTCAGCCGCGCCTCGGCGGCCTCGGGCGTCCACACCAGCGGCGCGAAGTCGAAGGTGGGGATCGCGTCGCGCAGGGCCGGCGCCAGGGCCCCCGTGGCGATGAGATCGTCCAGGATCTCCAGCCCGATGGGCCGCAGGTGCACCTGGGTCTCGATGCGCGTCAGGGGGGCCTCGCTGGCCACGATGTAGCGCCGCAGCACGTGGGGGTTCACGTAGGCCGGGTCCAGGGGATCGAGCGCCGCGATCACCGGCAGGGTGCCGCGGGTGATGCCCTCGATGGCCCAGAAGTCGTGGGTGCCCGCGCCGTCGGCGTCGGTGGCGGTGTCCCACAGGCGCCAGGCGTCGGCGTCCAGCGCCTCGGCGGCGGGCGCGCCCTCGGGCACCGCGCCGCTCACGTACACCGGCTGGTCGTCGGCGAAGGCCCGCAGCTCGACCCAGGCCCGGCGGTCGAGGGCCGCCCCGCTGGGGAAGTGGTGCCCGGCGCCGATGTTCTCCAAGTAGTACTCCACCTCAGCGCCGCCGCGGCGCTGCACCACGCAGATCTCGCTCACCAGGGTGGTGTCCAGCGCCCGCTGGATGCGCGCCCGCTGGTCGGCCCGCTCGGGGAAGGGGGTCAGCGCCACGTCCACGCCCACCATCGCGTGGTCGTGCCCCCGCCGGGGCGGCCCGTCCACGGCGACCTGCCCGTCGCTCGCCTTCATGTGGCAGTGCCCGCACGAGTTGAAGCGCGGCCGCTCCGGGTGGCTGAACAGGCTGCCCTGCCACTCCTCGAAGGTCTTCTCGAGGCGCAGGGCGTTGTGGGGCAGCACGATGTCGTGGCAGCCCCCGCACAGGTCGCTGCTGCGCGGGTCGTTGCGGTCGAGCAGGGGGCTGTAGGCCGAGGCGTGCGGGCTCGGCTGGGGGTCGCGCAGGGCGGCCCGCAGCACGCCGTCGTCGGCGAAGCGCAGCGGGTTGTTGTGGTCGCCGTCCACGGCGTCGATCTGGTGGCACCAGGCGCAGGTGATGGTGCCCAGGTGGGCCGGCAGATGGTCCAGATCGGCGGCGGTGCGGGCCAGGCCCAGCCGGTGGGCCACCGGCGCGTGGCACTGCACGCAGAAGTCCCCCAGCGCGCCCCCCGTGGCCGCCTGGCCCTTGGCGTCCAGGGCGCGGAACACCGGATCGACCCCCGCGTAGGCGTGCATGCTGCCCGACCACTGCCGGTAGTGGTCGGGGTGGCAGTCGGCGCACAGGGCGGGATCGCGCAGATCGGCGGCGCTCAGGGCGGCGTCGGCCGCGGGGCCCGCGTCGGGGGTGGGGGTGGGGGTGGGGGTCTGGGCGCCGGGGGGGCCGCCGTCGCAGGCCCACAGCAGCAGCGCCCCGGCCCAGGCCAGCGCGTGGGCGGCGGGCGCGCGCGCGGCCACCGGCTAGAGCAGGCCGGGCAGGGGCCCGTTGCAGAAGGCGGCGTCGCCGAAGCTGGGCTCGGGCACGCCCATCAGGTGGGTGAGGCTCACCAGCAGGTCGTTGTGGGGCAGGCCGTCGTAGCTCAGGTGGCGGCCGCCCCGCAGGGCCCCGCCGGCGCCGCCGGCCAGCACGAAGGGCAGATCCCGCAGGCTGTGGGTGTTGCCCCGCGAGAGCTCGTTGGTCCACACGATCAGGGTGTTGTCGAGCAGGGTGCCGTCGCCCTCGGGCACGGCGGCCAGGCGCTCCAGCAGGTAGGCCACCTGGCGGCTGTACCAGGTGAGCATGGCCTCCCACTGGCCTTGCAGGATCGCGTTGCTGTCCCCCGCGTGGCTCAGGCTGTGGCCCTGCTGGTCGTTCAAGCCCATGAACGTGAAGCGCAGCGCGTTGACGGCCGTGGAGAACTGCAGGCTCGCCACCCGGGTCACGTCGCAGGCCAGCGCGGTCACCATCAGGTCGATCTGGGCGGTGACCAGGGCGCCGTACTCGGCCTCGCTCATGGGATCGCGGCTGGGGGGCGACACCCCGGGCGCGCACTGCGCGGGCGGATCCACCATCGCGCCCAGCCGGCCCTCCAGGTCCCGCAGGCTGGCGGCGTGCTGCTGCAGCTTCTCGCGATCGGCCGCGCTCACTCGGCGCTCCAGGGCCTGGAAGTCCTGGAACACCTGGTCGAGCACCGAGCGGCGCTCGGCGAGCTGGCGGCGCATGGCCGTGGGATCGCCGCCCTGCTGCCCGAAGATGCGCTGGTAGGCCACCACCGGATCGTTCTCGGGCGGCACCGGCTGCTCGGGCCCGCGGTAGATCATGCGGCCGCGGGGCACCGACTCCTGCACCCGCACGCCCAGCTCCAGGCTGGTCAGCGGGGTGCCCGCCGCGAGCCGCTGGGCGATGTGCTGGTCGATGCTGATGCCGTTGCCCCAGCCCGCGCGGCGGCCGTCGCCGCCCACGAAGTCACCCTCGCCGATGACCCGGCCGGTGAGCAGGGCGGCCATGCCCCGCTGGTGGGGCCCGCCGGGGCCCTCCAGGGCGGCCAGGTTGTCGACGCCGTTGAACAGCACCAGGCGGTCCTTGAAGGGCGTCAGGGGCTCGAGGATCGGGCCCAGCTGCCAGCCGCGCTCCGGATCGCCCGGCTGCGGGCCCCACAGCTCCTTCTTGGTGCCGTTGGGCTGGAACAAGACCAGCAAGCGCTTCGGGAACGGGCCGCTGCTGTCGGCGCGGGCGCCGCGGGGCAGCTGCAGCAGGGGCAGGGCCAGGGCGCCCAGGCCGGCGCGGCGCAGGAAGGTGCGGCGAGTCAGGGTGCTCACGGCGCGACCTCCTCGAAGCCTTGGGCTCGGCGGTGCCGGAAGGCGGGGTGCGCGGTCAGCGCGCCCACCAGGGCGTTGAAGTCGTAGGCGCCGGCCTCGGCGTAGCCGGTGTACAGGTCGTCCAGGGTGCAGGCGTCCACGCTGGTCTCGCCGCGGCCGAAGGCGTAGCGGAAGAACTGGGTGGTCAGGCACCGGTGGGCGGTCTCGCTCGTCGCCAGCGCGCGGGCCAGCGCGACCCCGTCGGCGTAGTCCCCGTCCAGCTCACCGGTGCCGATGAGGCGGCCCGTGGCGTCGATGGGGTGGCCGTTCTCGACGCTGCGGGCCTTGCCCACGGCGTCGTAGCCCTCGAACAGGAAGCCCGGCGGATCGATCAGCTGGTGGCAGCCGCGGCAGCTCGGCTCGCTGGAGTGGATGGCCCAGCGCTCACGGGTGGTCAGCGCCGGATCGGGATCGGGCGCCACGATGGGCACGCCGGCGGGCGGCGGCGGCAGCGTCTCGCAGAAGATGTGCTCGCGGATGAACTTCCCGCGGTGCACCGGCGAGGTCATGTTGGGCTTGGCCGTGGCCGCCAGGATCGAGCCGTGGGTCAGCACGCCGCGGCGCACCTGCGGATCCACCGGCACCTTCACCAGGGCGTCGCCCAGGCCGGCCCCGACGTCCTCGCCGTACAGGCTCGCGAGGGCGGCGTTGCGGAAGCTGTAGGGCGCGTCGAAGAGCGCGCGCATGTCGCGGGCCTCGAAGACCACGAACTCCACGAAGGCGCGGGTCTCGCCCACCAGCGCGGCCAGCTGCTCGGGGGTGACGTCGGGGTAGTACCGCGCGTCGCGCACGAGGCTGGGCACGTCCTCGATGGCCAGCCACTGCACGAAGAAGCGCCACAGCCCGTCGCGGGCCCGGGGATCGGCCAGCAGCCGCGCGGACTGCGCCGCAATGCCCTCGGGGGTGCTCAGCTCGCCCCGGTCGGCGGCGTCGAAGAGCGCGGCGTCGGGCATGCTGGCCCACAGCAGGTAGCTCAGCCGGCTCGCCAGCTCATCGGCGGTCAGGGCGCGCAGGGTCGCGTCGCCCTCGACGGGGGTGCCCACCTCGACGCGGTACAGGAAGTGGGGCGACTGCAGCAGCGCCTGCACCACCAGCGACAGGCCGGTCTCGAAGGCCGGGCCCTCCAGGGCCTCGCCCTCGGCGTACAGCGCCATCAGGCGGGCCTGCTCGGCGGCGGTGAGGGGGCGGCGCCAGGCGCGGCGGCCGAAGGTGTGGATGAAGGCCGCGGCGCAGGCGTCCTCGCCGATCTCGGCGGGATCGCAGGGCAGGAAGGCCGCGAAGTCGGCCGCCACGTGGCCGGCCACCGCCTCGGCGCCGGTCATGAACTGCTCGGCGTGCACCGGCGTGACCTGCAGCGCGCGGGCGTTGTTGTCGAAGCCCAGCATCTCTTCTTCGGGGGTGAACGCCCCGAGGGCCAGGCCGAGATCCTCGCCCAGCAGATCGCGCACGGTGTGGTCGTACTCGGTGCGGTTCAGCCGCCGCACCAAGGTCGGGCCGGGATCCAGGGGCGCGTCCGCCGGGCACTCCGGCGGCGGTGGGGGCGGCGTGACGACCTCGGGCGGCTCGGTGACGTCGGGCGGCGGCGCGGTGGTGCCGCCGACCACGGGCGGCGCCGGCGCCATGTTGGCCGGGGGCGGGCCCTCTTCGCAGCCCATCAGGCCGCCGAGGGCGGGCGCGACGCTCAAGGCCACGCCCAGCGTGCGCAGGTGATGGGCGAGTGACAACCGAACCCCCTGTTGGTTTGGCGGACGGGGCGTGAGCGGGCACGCCGCGCCGGACCGGACCGGCCCAGTATCTGGACCGGTCCGGGGCGAGTCAACGTGCGGCGATCCGCCACGGGCGCGGCAAACGGCGCGCCTCCCCACGACGTGCGGGGCCCTGGGTAGGCCTCGCACAAAATCCCGATCCCAGCCGAAGCCTGGGCCGACATTTCGGCGCCGTCCGCACTTTTCTTTCCGCGTAAGTACTCGATTTGAAGCCTGTTTCCAGAAAAGCGACAGGGCGCCAGGCAACACCCGCGCTCACTGTCCGATAGATCCGTGAGGGGCAGGCGTTGGGCCGGCCCAGCCAACGGGGCGGCCGGGCACGGGCCGCTTGGGCGAGGGCAATCCATGGCAGAGCGGCTCGAACAGGGCCCCCGCGGTGCGCGGGGCCTCGACACCCCCGGTGCGTCTGCGGCGGGCGATGCGGCGCTGGTAGGGCAGGCCACCATCGGCGCCTCGGCCCAGGGGCAGGGCGCCGAGATCCTCGCGGCCGCGGCGGCCAACGCCCAGGCCATGCGGGGGCGCACGCTGAACGCCGCCCACCAGGTGGGCCAGGCCTTCGCCGACGAGGCCGCGGCGCAGATGCAGCCCATCTCGGGGGTGCTGCCCACCAGCGGCTGGGCCCTGTGGGCCGAGCGCATGGGCGAGGGCGGGGCGCTGGCGGAGTGGGGCGCCACGTACGACGGGGGGCGGCCGTGGGCGCAGGCCGTGGCGCGGGCCGGGGGGCGGCTGCAGGTCTACCAGGCCCGCGGCGTGGACTGGACCGATCCAAACGCCCATGCCGACGAGGTGGCGGCCCTGTCGGGCGACATCGCGGCGCCCGAGGTGCAGCAGGCCCGGGCCGCCCAGAGCGACCAGGCCCAGGTCGGCCTGCTCGACGAGTGGCGCATCGCCCTGGCCGAGGCCGACGGCGCGCGCCACGGCATGCGCCAGGCCCAGGCCGCCGCGGAGCACCGCCTGCTCGCCCAGCGGCAGGCCGCCAAGGAGGATCAGGTGGGGCGGCTGAAGGCCGAGGAGGGCCGCCTCAACAACGCCCTGAAGATCGTGTTCGACCTGGGCAACGTCGCGGTGTCTGCGGTGGCCAGCCCCCCGAAGGCGGTCGTCGATGGGGTCCGGCTGGGGCTCAACATGGCCAAGGCGATCCCCTGGTCCAACATCGGCGTGCGGCAGCACCGCGCGGCGGTGAGCCGGCTGAACGCGGCCATCACCGCGCTGAAGGCCCAGGGCCAGGTCGCCGCCATCCAGGAGGTGACCGAGGGCCTGAGCGCCGCGCGGGACCGGTACGCGGCCGCCCTGCGCCGGGTGGACGTGGCCGAGGCGCGCCTGCTGGCGGCGCAGGCCGACACCGCCCGCCAGCGGGCGGCCCTGGGCGTCGCCCTGGACGAGCAGCACAGCCCCGGCGACGGCCCGGCCGTCACGACGCCTACGCCGGACGCCAGCGATCGTGGCGTGGTGCTGATGGGCGTGCTGAGCGACGTCGAGGCGCTGGAGGCCAGCGTGCGGGGCCTGCTGACCCAGCTCGTCAACACCGCCGGCCCCCGGCTCATCGACCGCATCTACACCGAGATCACCCAGGCCGCCGCGACCCGCGCGGGCTCGGCCCTGGATCCGACCTACGGGCTGCATGGCGACGGCGACCGCCTCGTGGGCGACGCCGCCATGCGCCACCTGGGGCTGCGCGACAGCGCAGCGACCCACCTCGACACCGTCATTCGACCCAACGCCGACGCCTGGCGTCGCCTCACCGCGCCCCTGACGGGCGCAACGCCGAAGGAGCCCTCCCGATGATGCACCACATCACCTTGATCACCCTGTGCGTGGCCGCCGTGGCCGGCATCCTCACCCTCATCGCCGCCGCGCGCGCCGAGTCCACCGGCGCCGGATCGCCCTTCGAGCACTGGCAGGCGGCGCGCTACGTGCGGCGCCTCGCGCGGCAGCGGCGGCTGGCGATCTACCGGGCGCGGCCGGGCCACAACCCCTTCGACGCGGAGTCCGTGGCCGACGCCCGGGCCATCGGGGGCGTGCGCTGGGCCCCCACGGCGGCCGAGGTGGCCGCCGAGGCCCGGCAGCCCCTGCGGGTGTCGGGCGACGACGGGGTGGATTGGGCGGACGGCCTGATGGACGTCGACCTGTCGGCGCTGGCGGACGTGGCCGGCGATGACTTCGACGATGAGGACTGGGCGACGCAGGCGTAGCCGGGGGGGCGGGCGAGGCGATCCGCAGATCGCCTCAGCCCGGGCGGGGCTCAGCCGATGGCGTGGGCGAGATCCGCGATGAGATCGTCCACATGCTCGATGCCCACCGAGATGCGCACGAGGCCGTCGTCGATGCCCAGCTTGGCGCGGGTCTCGGGGGGCACGCTCGCGTGGGTCATGATCGCGGGGTGCTCGATGAGGCTCTCCACGCCGCCGAGGCTCTCGGCGAGGGTGAAGATCTCGCAGCGCTCCAGCATCGCCCGCGAGGCGTCGAGCCCGCCCTTGATCACGAAGCTGATCATGCCGCCGAACCCGCTCATCTGGCGCTTCGCCAGCGCGTGCTGCGGGTGGCTCTCGAGGCCCGGGTAGATCACCCGCTCCACCTTCGGGTGGGCCTCCAGCCAGCGGGCGATGGTCATGGCGTTGTGGGCGTGGCGCTCCATGCGCACGGCCAGGGTCTTGGTGCTGCGCAGCACCAGGTAGCTGTCCATGGGCCCGGCCACGCCGCCGGTGCTGTTCTGGATGAAGTGCAGCGCCTCGTGCAGGGCCTTGTCGCGGGTGACGATGGCCCCCATGACCACGTCGCTGTGGCCCCCCAGGTACTTCGTGCAGCTGTGCACGACGATGTCGGCGCCCAGGTCCAGCGGGCGCTGGAAGTACGGCGACATGAAGGTGTTGTCGACGATCACCTTCAGGCCCTTGGCGTGGGCGCGATCCACCACGGCGGCGATGTCGATCAGGGTCAACATCGGGTTGGTGGGCGTCTCGATCCACACCGCCTTGGTCTCGGGCCGCACGTGCTCGAGCAGGGCGTCGGGATCGGTGAGATCCACGAAGCTGAACTGCCGATCGGCCTGCTGGAACACCTTGTCGAACAGCCGGAAGGTGCCGCCGTACAGGTCGTCGCAGCAGATCAGGTGCGCGCCGGCGCCCAGCCAGTGGGCGATGCAGGCCGTGGCGGCGCAGCCGCTGCCGAAGGCCAGGCCGTACTCGGCGCCCTCCAGGGCAGCCAGGTTGCGCTCCAGGGCGGCCCGGGTGGGGTTGCCGGTGCGGCTGTACTCGTAGCCGGTGTGCTGCCCCGGGCTGGGCTGCGCGTAGGTGCTGGTGAGGAACACCGGCACGTTGACCGCGCCCGTCACCGGCTCGATGCCGTTGCCGGCGTGGATCGCCAGCGTCTCGAACTGCTTGCCCTGCCAGTCGCCCTTCATCGCGGCGCCCCCTGGGTGTGCGAGAGGTAGTCGATGACGTCGATCTTGGTGACCAGGCCGCGGATCTCGCCGCGCTCCCAGACCACGATCACCTTGCCCTGGCTGAACACGTTGGCGAACAGGCCCACCGGCGCGTCGGGATCCACCACCTCGTAGGCGTTGGTGGTGGCGCTGGCCACCGCGGCGTCCAGGGCGTCCTGGCCGTCGCTGACGATGCGGTCGAGCAGGGCGCTCTCGGTGACGATGCCGGCCAGCTGCCCGCCGTCGAGCACGGGCACCTGGCTGATGCCGTGGGACTTCATCAGCGCCACCACGTCGCGGATCTTGTCGGCCTTCTGGCAGCTGATGACCGGCGTGGGCTTCACGCCCAGCAGATCGCGGATGGTGCCCAGGCCCTCCTCGGGGTCCAGGAAGCCGTTCTCGCGCATCCAGTCGTCGTCGAAGATCTTGTTGAGGTAGCGCACCGAGCTGTCGGGCAGCAGCACCACGATGTTCGCCGGCCGATCGATCTGCTCGGCGTACTTGATGGCCGCCAGCACCGCCGTGCCCCCCGAGCCCCCCGTCAAGATGCCCTCCTGCCGGGACAGGGCCCGGGTCATCAGGAAGCTCTCCTTGTCGTTGAACTGGTAGCAGTGGTCGACGATGGACAGGTCGATGGTGGTGGGGAAGAAGTCCTCGCCGATGCCCTCGACCTTGTAGCTGTAGGGCTCGATGATCTGCCCCGACTTCCAGAAGTCGTAGTAGACGCTGCCGGCGATGTCGGCCCCGATCAGCGCGACCTCGGGCTTGCGCTCCTTGAGGTAGCGCCCGGTGCCCGTGATGGTGCCGCCGGTGCCCAGGCCCGCCACGAAGGCGTCGATCTCGCCGCCGGTCTGGGTCCACAGCTCCGGGCCCGTCGACAGGTAGTGCGCCTCGGTGTTGTCGGGGTTGTGGTACTGGTTCGAGTAGAAGCTGTTGGGGGTCTCGGCCACCAGGCGCTTCGCCACGGAGTAGTAGCTGCGCGGGTCCTCAGGCTCCACGTCGGTGGGGCAGATGACCACCTTGGCGCCCACGGCCCGCAGCGCCTTGACCTTCTCCATCGACTGCTTGTCGGCCATCACGAAGGTGCACTTGTAGCCGCGGGCGGCGGCGATGATCGCCAGCCCCATGCCCGTGTTGCCGCTCGTGGCCTCGATGATGGTGCCGCCGGGCTTGAGCTGCCCGCGCTTCTCGGCCTGGTTGATGATGTTGAGCGCGATGCGGTCCTTCACGGAGCCGCCCGGGTTCATGTAGCCGAGCTTGCAGTAGATGTCGGCCTTGAGCCCTTGGGCCAGCCGATTGAGACGTACCAGCGGGGTGTTGCCGATGGCATCGGCGACCGTCGCGACTGAACCCTTCATCATGGCCTTCGTCCTCCAGGAAGCGGCCCGCGGGTGGTAGCCCTGGGCGTTTTTTTGCGCAAGGTGGGTTTTTGTCCTACATCGGTACACACGGTACGAAAACGGAGGACACCAATGGACAGCTACTCAGGCCCCAACCGTCGCCGCCACCGCTTGTTCGTGACGCAGAACACCGAATACCACGTTCGCGATCGGATCTGCGTGGGGGTCCGCGACCTGTGGAGCGGGCGCTGGCGCACCGAGCACCCGGCCGTGGGCCGCAAGCTGTTCGGGGCCGTCAAGCCCAGCGAGTTCGGCCTGGAGCCGCAGAGCGAGCCGTCGGTGGACGCCATGCTGTGGTTCGAGAACGGCGAGAACGACATCCTCACCAGCCGCCTGACGGTGGTGACCCGCCCCCAGAAGCGCTGCCTGCGCCACTACGCCGACGAGCGCCAGGCCGCCTGAGCCTAGAGCGCTGACCAAGAGTCATCAAGCCGCG
>JAUHVS010000110.1 GCA_030424955.1 bacterium
CTGTGGCTTCAGACCGGCGAAGAGCTCCGCGCCCTCGCCCTCCTCGACGGGGTCAGCGAGGCGCTCGAGTGGCCCCTTCGGACCTGGAGCATGAGCCGAGGGCGCGACGAGGAGGGCGCACGCCAGCCCTTGGGCGAGCTCCTCAGCGAGCTCATGAGCGCCCGGGGTCGCGCCCTTTGGGCCCTCCTCGACCCGTCTCCGGCGCTCCGAGACCCGGCGGTCCTGAGGGGCCTCCGCGACCTCGCCCAACGCCGCGACGGTCCGGCGGTGATCATCATCAGCCCGAGCCCGGCGCCGCCGATCCCAGAGCTCGTCCTCCTCCGCCTGGGCCTGCCGGACAGCCCGACCCTGCTCCGCTCCGCCCTCGGCGTCGGCCGAGAGCTCGAGCGCGGCGCTGCGCCGGGGAGCAAGGCCGTGATCGACGAGATCGGACCGGCGCTCGCCCGCGTCGGGCTCGGCCTCGACCTCCACCGCTTCGAACGGCTGGTCCGCGAGGCCGTCCTCAGCCACGGCGTCCGCGGCGACGCGGTCCTCGCCCATGTCGCCGCCCACAAGCCCGACGCCCTCGGCGACGACGCCCTCCTCGAGCGGGTCGAGCCCGCGTCACCGGAGCTCCTGGGGGGCCTCGGCGAGCTCAAGCGCTGGCTCGGGCGACGGGCGCTGGCCCTCGATCCCAGGGCCCGCGCGGCCGCGATCCGTACCGGCGCCGCGCCGTCCGCCAGCGCGCCCACCAGCGCGTCGAGCTGCGGGCCCAGCGCCACCCCCGCCGTGGCCAGCGCCGCCAGGGCCTCTGCGGCCGCCACCCGCACCGCCTCGACGGGATCGGCCAGGGCCGCCGCCACCGCCGGCGCCGACCCTGCCCCCGCCTGCCCGCGCGCACCGATCGCCCGCGCGGCGGCCACCCGCTCGGCGGGATCCGCGCTCTCCAGCCCCGCGGCGGGATCCGTCGCCGCCGACGGCTCGGGGCGGGGCGAGCAGCCCAGCGGGGCGGCGCTCAGGGCAAACAACCAGCACAGCAGGTAGGGGCGCGACATGGGCGGCAGGATAGCAGCCGGCCCCCAGCGGCTGCCCACGGAAGCCGTCGCCGCCGCCCCATGCTTGGAATTCGGGCACGGCGCTATCGAGGCTGGCATGCTGGGGGCATGGGCCGCGCGCCGCCGCCGAGTCGCGGGCGCGCAGACCCTCGGCACGGGCTGTGCGTAGGGACGGGGGTGACCCACGGGCCTGCCCGGCCCGCGCCCTCGCCGTCAGGAGCTCGCCAGTGTCCGATCCCGCCCTGCCGTCCCGCACCGACGCCCTCGTCCACGCCGCCAAGGTGCAGGCCCACCGCGCCCGGCGGGGCGTCTGGGACCGCCTGCTGGCGCCCCCCACGCCGTGGGACCGCGCGGCCCGCCCCGCGGGCTGGCGGCCGCTGGCCACCTCGCGCTCCGCCCTGCGAGCCGCCGAGGATCCCAGCGAGCGCGCCCTGGAGGCCGGCAAGATCCACAACCTGCGCCTGGCCGCGCGGGCCTTCGACGGCGTGTACGTGCCCCCCGGCGGCGAGCTGAGCTTCTGGGCCCAGCTGGGCCGCCCCACCGCCCGCCGCGGCTTCGCCGTGGGCCGAGAGCTGCGCCAGGGCTGCCTGATCCCGTCGGTGGGCGGCGGCCTCTGCCAGCTCAGCAACGCCCTCTTCGACGCCGCGCAGCAGGCCGGCCTGCCCATCACGGAGCGCCACGCCCACAGCCAGATCGTGCCCGGCAGCCTGGCGGTGCAGGGCCGGGACGCCACCGTGTTCTGGAACTACGTCGATCTGCGCTTCCGCGCCCCCCGGGGGCTGTGGGTGCACTGCCAGCTCACCGACGACAGCCTCGAGGTGCGCCTGCACGCGCCGCCTGGGCCCGGCCAGGCCAACGCCCGCGGCGCGCTGCGGGTGCTGCGGGGTGGCGCCGGCCGGCCGGCGCCCAACAGCTGCGCCACCTGCGGCCAGGGCAGCTGCTTCCGCAACCCGGCGGCGGTGGCCCAGCGCCTGGAGGGCGCCCCCACCGCCTGGGTGGTGGACGGCGTGCAGCCCGAGCTCGACGCGGTGCTCCGCGACACCCGCGGCCCCGATGACGCCGTGCTGCTGCCGGTGGACGGGCGCCGGCTGGGCTGGGCCCGCTACGGCTGGTCCACGGCGGGCGCGCGGGTGCTCACCGCCCCCCACCTCGCGGCCCGGCGCGCCCTGCAGGCCCGGCGGCTGGCCGCACAGGGCGCCGAGCGCCAGCAGCACCAGCTCGCCGACACCGCCGCCCTGGCCGAGGCCCTGGGCCGCCAGATCCCCGTGGGCTGCAGCCACGCGGTGGTGAGCCTGAGCCTGCTGCCGCACCTGCACGCGCAGGGCTGGCTCGGCGGCCGCACCGTCGACGTGTTGGTGGATCGCGCGCCCCTGCACACCCTGCAGGGCGCCCTGGACGCCGCCGCCCGCCGGTGGCCCGACAGCCCGACCCTGGCGGACTTCCGCGCGCCCGCCGCGCTGGTGGAGGCCGAGCGCGCCGGGCTCGCCCGGGCCCGGCTGATCTACACCGCCCACCCCGGCCTGGCCGCCCTGTGGCCCGGCCGCGCCGTGTCCCTGCGCTGGGCGCCCGGCGCCCGCACCGCCCGCCGGCGCGTGGGGGGCGATCCGGTGGTGCTGTTCCCGGCGAGCACCCTGGGGCGCCACGGCGCCTGGGCCCTGCGCGAGGCGATGGCGGGCCGGCCGGCGACCCTGCTGCGCTGCGGGCCCGTGCTCGAGGCGGCTGAGTTCTGGGGGGCGCGGGCGGTGGCGGGGCGCTTCCCCGACGCCCTGGCGCAGGCGGACGTGGTGGTGTGGCCCGGCCACGTGCCGGGCCCGCCGCGGCGGCTGCTGGACGCCCTCGCGAGCGGGGTGCCGGTGATCACGACGCCGGCGGCCGGCTTGGCTGGCTGGCCCGGGGTCACCGAGGTGCCCGCGGGGGACGTGGCGGCCCTGGCGCGCGCCCTGGACGACCGGCTGCCCGCCGCCGCTCAGGCGGGCGGCTTGGCCTTGGTGGGCCGCAGCGTGTAGGGCCGGTCTGGGGTGCTGGAGCGCGTCCCCCGCAGCGCCTCGCCCTCGAAGCGCCAGCTGTGCTTCACCACCCAGCTGGTCGACGGCATGGTCGAGGTGAAGCTGAGGTACTTGCCGTCCCACTTCACCGACGAGATCTTGAACCGCTCACCGTCGCCCGAGTCCCAGGCCTCGATCTCGGGCGCGTCCGGCTGCTTGCCCGCCTTCACGCGGAACACCGCGTGGCTGTCGTCGGACCCCCAGGTCCCGTAAGGCACGTCGCTCATGGCGGCAGTCTGGCAGAGCCGCCGCGCGCCGTCACGCCCCCGCCGTTGACCCCGGGCCCCGCGCCCGGGACCATGCGGGCGATGCCCTTTGACGACCGACTGCGACCCGAGCCCGCCCACGAGGCCGACGCCCCCAAGGACGCGCAGGCCGCCGCCGATCACGCCGACCGCGCCGCCGCCGTGGGCCAGAGCGCCGAGGTGCTTGGCGTCGCGGCGGACGAGACCACCGGCGTCGACGCCGAGCTGACCCGCGTGGCCGCCGCCGTGGGGCTGTCGAGCGAGGCCCAGGCGATGCCCCACCACGAGGCCATCCAGGCCGCCTTCGGCCAGCATGACGTCAGCGATCTGCGCGCCCACGTGGACCCCAAGGCCGCCGCCGCCGCCGAAGTGATGGGGGTCGAGGCCTTCACCACGGGCCCCGACGTGGCCTTCGCCCAGGCCCCCGACCGGGCCGAGGCCGCCGCCGAGGCCGCCCGCGCCCTGTGGCAGCAGCAGGGCCCCGAGGTGCAGGGGGGCGTGGCCGAGGCCGGCCCCGAGGCCGAGCTCATCGAGGCCATCGGGGAGCGCGTGGGCGAGGGCCGCACCGTCGAGGCCCTGGTGGACCGCCTGCTCGCGGAGCCCGAGGGCCGCGGCCAGGGCTTCGAGGGCGACGCCCACGCCTTCGATCTGTGGGGCACCGACGGGCTGGGCGGCGCCGCCCGCGATGCGGCGCAAGATGTTGATCTGCAAACGGATCCCGCGCTCGAACAGGCCCAGGCTGACCACGCCCCGCAGACCCCCTGGGCCACCCAGTGGCTGGCCCAGTCGGCGGCCCTGTCCGCTGCGCTCGAGGCCCCTGCGCTCCGCGGCCCCGGCACCGGCCGGCGGCGGCGCACGGGCGACGGCTGGCTGTACACCCCGGGCGAGGGCGCGCAGGCCCCCACCGTCGAGGCCCCGGCCGTCACCGCCGAGCCCGCGCGCGAGACCTCGTGACGGTCGATCCCCTCGCGCAGGCCCAGGCCGCCCTGGCCGATGGCGATCTGGCAGGCGCGCTGCGGCTGGCCTGGCGGGCCGAGCTGGCGGGCGCGCGGCCCGGCGCCCCCGACCTGATCCGCGCCCGGGTGCAGCAGCGCAGCGGCCACCCCGACGCCGCCCGCTCGGCCCTGGACGCCGCCCGGGTGGCGGCCGTGGCCGACGCCCCGCTCCTGGGCGAGATCGCCCAGACCCTGCACGCGTTGGGAGAGCTCGGCCGGGCCCTGGCCTGCGCCTTCGACGCGGGGGCCGCGGGGGATGGGGGGCAGGCGCTGGACGCGGTGCTCCGCCGCCCCCTGCCTGATCCCGTGGCCGAGGTGGTGGGCTGCGCGGTGCGCACGGTGTGGCCGACGGCCCCGGCGGATCCGGCCCCGTGGCGGGCCCGCGCCCAGTCGGCCAGCGCGCGGCTGCAGGCGGCCCCGACGGCGCCGCCGCTGCCCGCCCTGCTCGCGATGGCGTGGGTGAGCGACGATCCCGCACAGGCCGAGGGCTGGCGCGCGGCCGCGTGGTCGCTGGGCCTGCGGGATCCGTTGGTCAGCCTGCCGCTGCTGGGGGTGCGCCTGACCCAGTGCCCCGCGCAGGCGGCGCTGCCGGCGCTGCTGCGCGCCGCCGCGGGCCTGCCCCCCTGAGCCACGCTGAGCCACGCTGAGCCCCGCCAGGCTTGCCCTCAGCCCGGGGCGAGCCCCCGCAGGGGTGGGGGCGCCGGGAGCCAGCCCAGGTCGAGCACCCCCCACAGCCCCACCAGGATCGCCTCGGCCACGTCATGGCGCAGGGTGGTGGGCCGCGGGGCCCCGCTCCACTCGATGATGGCCCGCGCCAGCGGATCCGCCGCCGCCTTCGCCCGCGATCCGCTGCGCTGCTCCCGGTCGAGCAGCAGCGCCGCCCGCCAGGCCTCGGCGCCGATCTGGCGCACCCGCAGATCCCGGCGGGCCGCGGCCTTCAGCCAGGGATCCGCCGGCCCGCCGCCGCCCTCGATGACCAGGTGGGTGACCCCGTCGCCGAGCAGCCGCCACGCCACCGCGTGCAGGTCCCGTCGGCGGGGGAAGTGGGTGGACCGGTAGCGCTGCAGGCGCCCATCGGCGCCGTACCACGCCAGGCCGCAGCGCAGCCCGGCGTCCACAGCCAGCAGTCGGGGGGAGGGGGCGGCGTCGTCCATGACCAGCAAGGGCGGGCGACGCCAGGGGCGCTCAGCGCCGGCGGCGGCGCAGCACCAGCAGGCCCAGGGCGAGGGCGAAGAAGGCCGGCCCGGGGGTGGGATCGCTGCTCGGCGCGGTGGAGCAGTCCACGGGGCTCGCGCCGCCCACGGTCAGCTCCAGGGGCGCCTCGAAGGGCACCAGGGGATCGTCGTCGGCGCCGTCATCCATGCCGTCGCCGTCGGTGTCCGCCACCCGGGGGTCGGTCTCGTCGTCGTCGCGCACGCCGTCCAGGTTGCGGTCCTCGAAGCCGCCGCAGACGCCCGCGATGGCGGCCTCGCCGTCGCTCAGGCCGTCGCCGTCGGTGTCGGGGTTGGTCGGGTCCGTCTCGCCCTCGGCGCCGTTGTTGTCCCAGGCGCCGTCGCCGTTGGCGTCCTCGACGCCATCCAGCAGGCCGTCGCCGTCGGTGTCGGGGCTCAGCGGATCCGTCGGGTTGTCGCCGTTGAGCTCGGTGCCGTCGAGCAGGCCGTCCTCGTCGGTGTCGGCGGTGCGCGGATCGGTCTCGCGCCCGGCGTCCACGGCCCCGTCGCGGTTGGCGTCCTCGAAGCCGTCGCTCAGGCCGTCGCCGTCGGTGTCGGGGTTGTTCGGATCGGTGCCGGTGGCCTCCTCCAGCTCATCGGGCAGGCCGTCGCCGTCGGTGTCGACCGCGATCACGTCGTCGCTCGGATCGTTGATGGGATCGCGGCCGCCCATGACCTCGCTGCCGTCGTTCTCGCCGCCGCCGTCGGTGTCGGCGTTGCGGGGATCGGTCTCGTCCGCGTCGACCATGCCGTTCCAGTTGGCGTCCTCGCGGCCGTCGTCCAGGCCGTCCCCGTCGGAGTCGGGGTTGAGCGGGTCGGTCTCGAGCAGGTTGCCGTCCTCGTCGCGATCCACCAGGCCGTCGCGGTTGAGGTCCTCGTCGCCGTCGATGATGCGGTCGTCGTCGCTGTCGGCGTCCAGCGGATCGGTCTCGCCCTCGTCGCGCACGCCGTCCTGGTTGGCGTCCTCGACGCCGTCCAGGATGCCGTCGTTGTCGCTGTCGTCGTCGTTCGGGTTGGTCTCGCCCTCGTCCTGCGCGCCGTTGCCGTTGGCGTCCTCGACGCCGTCGGGCAGGCCGTCGTCGTCGCTGTCGGCGTCGTTGGGGTCCGTCGGGTTGTCGCCCAGCACCTCGGCGCCATCGAGCACGCCGTCGTCGTCGCTGTCGGGATCCATGGGATCGGTGCCGGCGGCGGCCTCCTGGCCATCGCTCAGGCCGTCCATGTCGGCGTCCATGATCTGATCGTCGGCGCCGTTGAGGGGATCGCGGCCGCCCATGACCTCGCTGCCGTCGGGCTCGCCGCCGTCATCGGTGTCGGCGTCGTTCGGGTTGGTCTCGCCGGGGCTGACCGCGCCGTCCTGGTTGGCGTCCTCGACGCCGTCGGCCAGGCCGTCGTCGTCGCTGTCGGCGTCGTTGGGATCGGTGGGGTTGTCGCCGTTGACCTCGACGCCGTCGGACAGGCCGTCGTCGTCGCTGTCGCTGTCGTTCGGATCGGTGCCGGCCGCGGCCTCGCCCCCGTCATCGAGCCCGTCGTCGTCGCTGTCGCTGTCGTTGGGGTCGCTGCCGTTGATGACCTCGTCGCCGTCGTTGACGCCGTCGCCGTCGCTGTCGGCCACGTTCGGATCCGTCTCGCCGGGGTCGACCTGGCCGTTGCCGTTGGCGTCCTCGTCGCCGTCGATGCGGCCGTCGCCGTCGGTGTCGGGCTCGAGGGGGTTGGTCGGGTTGGCCCCGTTGACCTCGACGCCGTCGGTCAGGCCGTCATCGTCAGTGTCGGGGTCGTTGGGATCGGTCTCGCCGTCGCCCCGCACGCCGTCCGCGCCGACCTCCTGGCCGTCGGTCAGGCCGTCGCCGTCGCTGTCGGGGTTGAGGGGATCGGTGCCGTTGTCGACCTCGGCGCCATCGGGCACGCCGTCGTCGTCGCTGTCGAAGTCGGTGGGATCGGTGGGCTCGGCGCGGCCGAGCTCGTCGCCGTCGTCCAGGCCGTCGTCGTCGGTGTCGGCGTCGCAGGGCGAGGTCTCGCCGGGATCGACGATGCCGTTGCCGTTGGCGTCCTCGACGCCGTCGTCGATGCCGTCGTTGTCGGTGTCGGCGCGGTTGGCGTCGGTGCAGCCGGCGTTCTCGACGTCGTCGGGCACGCCGTCGCCGTCGGCGTCGAGCACCTCGTCGACGGGGCCGACGTCGATGCCGTCGACGGGCCCGACGCAGCTGCGGCAGGTGACGGTGGTGCTGGTCTCGGCGTCGCCCTCAACCCAGGTGTCCATGCTCAGCGACACGTCGCCGTTGCGCACGCCCAGCTCGCCCGCCTCGTTGTACTGGCTCCACCGGCGGCGCTGCGGGTTGACCCCCAGGTTCGAGCCGTTGGGCAGGGTGGTCAGGCTGTCGTCGGTGTCGGGGATCAGGTGCACCGGCAGGCGCGCGACGCGGTCGTCCCAGAACATGCGCTTGGGCTGCGAGGGCAGCCCGTCGAAGGCCTCGCTGATCACGAAGCCGTCGTTGTTGAACTCGATGTCGTTCATCGGGAAGTGCACCTCGGACTCGATGAGGCGCACCTGGAAGCCGTAGCGGCCCTCGCCGACGAGCTCGCCGTCGGGGCCCGTGCCGTCCCAGCCGATGCCGGCGTTGACGCCCTCGCGCGCCAGCCCGTTGAGGGTCTTGTCGGTGCCGGGCTCGAACTGCCCGTTGCGGTTGGTGTCGACGATGATCTGGTAGGTGCCGGCGATGTTGCTCTCGAAGGAGAACTCGCCCTGGTCCTGCACGCCGTCGCCGTTGGGGCTGATGGTGGCCGAGCCGGCCTCATCGTTGAACTGCAGGTTGCGGATCTCGGGGGCGGGCGGCTGGGCCGGCGCCGGATCGGGGTAGTTCAGGAAGATCGCGAACTGCGACTGCGCCGAGCGGATCTCGCCGTTGCGGGTGCACAGGCCGGTGGCGGGGTTCGGATCGCCCTGCAGGCACCAGCTCTGGCGGGGGAAGTCGCGCAGGCCGAGGGTGTTGGCGAGGAACTGGAACCGGAAGCCGGCCATGCCCTCGAAGTCCACCTCGAAGACCCGCGCGGTGGCCTCGTCGCCCACCCGCACGAAGAAGTCGGTGTTGGTGCCGTACGAGAAGGTGTGCGCGTTGACGTACCAGATGTCGGCGTGCAGGCGGCCGCCTTGCACCGACTGGCCGCCGGCGTCGGCCACGTCGACCTCGAAGAAGCGCGTGGAGCCGCCCGAGGCGGTCACGGTCTCGAGCTCGCCGACGAAGTTGACGGTCCAGTCGCCCTCGGCGTCCGCGACGAGGCTGTGCCAGGGGCGCGCGCCGGGATCCTGGGCGGCGTTGCAGTAGCCCGTGATCGCGTTGACCGGCAGGGGCCGACCGCAGAAGCCGCGGTCGCCCGGGCGAACGGGCGTGAAGGGCTGGCGCCAGCCTGCGGCGTAGCAGCGCTCGCCGCCGTTGCACTCCAGATCGGAGGCGCAGCGATCGGGCGTCGGGCGGCCGACGATGATCTCCTGGCCGGCGCGGAGCACGCGGCGGCAGGCGAGGCCGTCCTGCTCGGACAGCAACCCGGCGGCGCAGTCCGCCGGCGGGCCGGGGTACGGCAGGCCGGGATCGCGATCGATGGCGACCCCCTCGACGTTGGCCTCTTGCAGGCCGTTGTCGCTGGAGCACACCCGCAGCGTCTCTCCGGCGCGCAGGAAGACCTCCAGGGTCGTCCCCGCCTCCAGCCCCTGCGTCAGCCCAAGCTGGCGCGTACCCTCAGGTACAGCAGCGGCGATCCCCGGCAGGAGCAGCAGCGCCCCGACCCCCAACAACCTGGTCTTGATCACCCACGTCTCCTTCCCCACGGAACATCGACCGTTGCCCCCGCGACGGTCGAACTCGGCGACATTCTCGGCGCGGCCACCGCCCGATGCAAATCTGGTCGGCATTCCGTGGCGCGCCAGCGCTTTGGGCGGGGGGCCGGCGGGGGGGAGCGGGCGCAGGGCCCACAGGGGGGCCCGCGTGGGGCGGGCGTCCGCCGGGGGGATCAGCAGCCGATGTCGCGCACCGCGAGGGGCAGCGCGGCGTCGCCCGGGGTGGGCGGCGGGGGCGTCACCAGGAACTCCACCGCGCCCAGGTGCTGCCCCGACGCGTCGAGCACCTCCACCTCCCAGCGGCCCACGTCCCGGCGCGGGTTGAGGGTCCAGCGCGACCAGGTGCGCCAGGCCGGGCTGCGGCCCACGGTCAGGTCGATGCTCCAGCGCGCGACGCCCTCGTGCTTCCACAGGGTGGTCACGGTGGTCTCGGGCCCGGCGTTGGCCACGGTGAGGTGGGCCCAGAGGCGCTGGCCGCGGGCCTCGAAGGTCTCGCCCTGGCCCACGAGGGCGCGGGCGTTGACGCCGGTGCCGACGGCCAGGCCCGCCAGGGCCACCAGCCCGCGGGGGCTGTCCTCGGCCAGGCTCGGGCCAGCGGCCGCGGCGGGCGCCGTGGCGTCGACGCGCGCGGTCTTGGGGGCGGCGGCGGCGGGGCTCAGGGCCGACACACAGGCGGCCACGGTGAGGGTGGCGGCGAGGGCGGTGCGGCGGGCGAGGGTCAGGGGGCGGGACATGGGCGGCTCCTTCGGTCAGTGGCGGTTTGCCTGTCTGACGGAAGGTATTTCACGGAGCGTGCCAAGATTTCGTGGCAGCCAGAGGCCCAAAAACGGCACAAACCGGCCAGACCTGCTCCGATTTAAAGACTTTGCGCCAAGAATCGAAGCATTGGGCAGCTGCGGTGCTACTCGGTCTCGTCGGTGATGCGGAGGTCGGGCTCGATGGTCAGCTCGCCGTCCACCACGCGGCCCACCACCTCGAAGGTGCTCTGCTTGCCGTCGCAGTCCAGATCGCCCACCGCCCGGGCCGTGAACCCGCCCGGCGCGGCCTCAAAGGCGTAGCGGTAGTACTGCTTGCCGGCGATGCGCACGTTCAGCGCCTTCCACGTCGGGTGCGCGAAGGTCTCGCCCGTCGGCAGGTAGCTGCGGTCGTCGTCCCCGCCGTCGCAGGGCGAGGCCGCCGGGGTCAGGGGCGCGCTCGGCGGCAGGCCGTTGTGCTCCAGGTGGTACGCCGCCGCCATGGTCGCCATCTGCCGCACCATCAGCCGCGCCATCGCCGCCTTCGACCGGTTGATGTACTTCTGGAAGGCCGGCACGGCGATGGCCGCGAGCACGCCCCCGAGCACGAGGGCGCCGCTGCCCCCCACGGCGCGCAGGCCGTCATCGTCCACCCCGAGCCCACCGGTCACCGCGCCGCCGGGCCAGAGCTTGGCGAGGCCATCGCGGGCCGCCTTGGCCTGCGCCTCGGGCAGCGTGGCGGTCGCCAGCAGCGGCGCGATGGGCACCGCGAAGCTGTAGAACCCGCCCTCGCCGAGCACGGCGAGCGCCGTGGCCTTCGAGGCCGGCGGGCTGTCGGACGCCGGGGCGTCCAGCGTGGCCTTGATGGCCTTCACGGTCCCCAGCAAGAGCTGCTCCTCGTGGAACAGCGGCATGATCTTCATGGGGCCAAACACCGCCACCTCGTCGCCGTTCAGCGTCTCGGTGCCGCCGTCCCACAGCTTCTTCTGCACGCCCGCCAGCGCGCGCTTGGCGGCCGCGACGTCGGCCACCCCCAAGGCCACCACCATCTGATCGATGTTGGCCGGGCCCGACACGAAGGGGGCCTTGATGTCGAAGGTCAGCGTCACGTGGCCGCTGAAGCCCGCGACGATGTCCTCCCACGCCGCCCCGGTCGCCACGGGCAGCATGTTCTTCGCCAGCAGGATCTGACCCTTCACCTGGCCCCGGCTCGGCGGCACCAGCGCCGCGACGCCCTCAAACAGCGACGCCGGGTTGACGGTCAGCTGGGTCACGGAGGAGCCCGCCGAGATCAGGCCGGCGACGTCGGGCGCGCCGTGGGTGGGGCTGAAGATCTGGCGCAGCGCCGTGACCCCCGCCGCGTCTGCGAGCACCCGCACGCCCCCCCCCCGCCGGCCGAGCCAGGTGGCGCTGGCCGGGAAGCGGTCGATGTAGAAGGCGGCGTCCGGCGGCAGCGCGCCGTCCTTCGCGGCGATCTGCTCGGCGAGCTTGCGGTGGTCCAGGTAGTGGAACACCGCCGGCGTGCCCGGGTAGGTCTTCAGCGTGCGCTTGAACTGCGCGTCGTCCGCCAGCGCGGGGCCGGCGTCCTGCACGACGGTGGTGAAGGCGCTGATGAGCGTCGCGTGGTGCGCCGCCTTGCTCGCGCCCAGCGGCATCAGGGCCATGAAGCCCCGGCGGGGGGCCAGGCAGGCCTCTTTGTCGCCCAGCTTGATCACCTCGCAGGCGCCGCCGCGGGTCTCGCCGGTCATCGTGACGCCCTCGGGCACGCCGTTGCGCACGGCGAGCCCGTTGAGGAACGCCATGAACTTGCCGCGGTCGGTGATCTGCATCAGCAGCAGCGGCACAGGCTCGGTGCCCGCCCGCAGGCGGTCGTCGAAGGCCACGCTGATGCCCGCGCCCGGCTGCACGCCCACGTTCTGCCAGGCCGACGGGGTCTCCGGCGCGAAGTTGAAGAAGGTGTGCAGGAACTTCGGGTCGCGGAGCTGCGGCGGCGTGTCCTCGAGGGCCTCGGCCGGCAGCGCGGGCAGCACCTCGCGCTGCAGGCGCTGCACGTGCAGGA
>JAUHVS010000111.1 GCA_030424955.1 bacterium
GGTGCGGCTGAGCATGGCGCCCAGATCCTCGATGACGTCGTCCAGGCGGTCGGCCGGCACCAGGATGCGCCGGGTGCCCGTGCACTTCTGGCCCGACTTCTGGGTGATCTCGGTGTGGGCCGAGCGCAGGAAGGCGTCGTAGGTGGCGTCCTCGGCGTCGGGCAGCAGCACGGTGGCGTTGAGGCTGTCGGCCTCGACGTTGACCGGCACGCCCGCCGCGAGCACCTGGCGGTGGCTGCGGATGGTGTGGCCGGTGTCGGCGCCGCCGGTGAAGGCCACCACGTCGCCCCAGGTGAGGTGGTCGAGCAGGTCACCCGCCGAGCCGGTGAGCAGGCCCAGCGCGCCGGGCGGCAGCAGGTCGGCGTCGGTGATGGCCCGCACCATCGCCTCGGTCATCCAGGCGGTGGCGGTGGCGGGCTTGCCGAGCACGGGCATGCCGGCCAGGATCGCCGCGGCCAGCTTCTCGGCCAGCCCCCAGGCGGGGAAGTTGAAGGCGTTGATGAGCACGGCCACGCCCGGCCGCGCCACCCGGATGTGCTGGCCGCGCAGGCGGTTGCTGCGGCCCAGCTGCACGCCGTCGTCGTCGAGCAGCACCCGGCGGTCGCCCAGCTGCTCGCCCAGGCCCGCGTAGTACATGAGGGTGCCGGTGGCGCCGTCGATGTCGAACTTGGCGTCGGCGCGGGTGTTGCCCGCGTTGAGCCGGCCGATCTCGATGAGGGCCTCGCGCTGGGCGTGGATGGCCTTGCTCATGCCGGCCAGCAGCTGCCCGCGCTGCGCGAAGGTGAGCGCCCGCAGGTTCGCCCCGCCCACGGTGCGGGCGTGGTGCAGCGCGGCGGCCAGGTCGAGGCCCTGGGTGGACGCCCGGGCGATGGGGGCCTCGGTGACCGGGTTGTAGAGGGTGGCGCCGTCGCCGTCACCGGCGCGCCAGGCGTCTTGCAGGTAGCTCGCGAGGATCTGCACGGGGGCCTCCGATGGGATGGGATGAGCTGGGTGGGGTCGGGCGGGGCGGGGCCGCGCAGGGCGGGCCGGCGCTACCAGCGGATGGACTCGCGGGCCCGCTCGAGGTCCTGGACGGTGTCGATCTCGCGCCAGCCGCCGTCGGTGGCGAGCACGCCGATGGCCTCACCATGGCCGATGCCGTCGTTGAGCAAGTCGGTGAGGTAGGCCATGCGCAGGCTGGGCGCCGTGCCGTACGGGGCGTCGAGGCCCCGGCCCTTGGCCTGCAGGTAGCGCGCCATCAGGCGGGCCAGCAGGGGCGCGCTGAAGCGGGCCAGGCCGATGAACTCGCCAAAGGCGTTCTCGGGGCCAACGTGCTTGCCCACGCGGGTGATGAGCCCGAAGTCGCTGAGCTCACAGAGCTCGGCCTGCGCCACCGGGTGATCGTCGCGGCCGTCGTAGATGTCGGCCCAGGCGCGATCCACCACCAGGGTGCCCGGCAGGTAGCTGCGCATCAGCGCCGCCGCGATCTCGGGGCGGTAGAAGATGTCGCCGTAGCTCACGATGACGTCGCCCGCGAGCTCGTCGCCCGCGCTCATCAGGCTCTCGAGGATGTTGTGGCTGGCGTAGGCGTGGTTGTCGACGTAGCGCACGCCCGGGGCCTGCACGGTGCGCGCCTTGTAGCCGCGGATGACCACGATGTCATCGACGCCAGCGGCCCGCAGGGCGTCCACCTGGCGGTGCAGCAGGGCGCGGCCGTTGACCTCGACCATGCACTTGGCCCTGTCGGCCGTGTGCGGGCGCAAGCGCGTCCCCTGCCCAGCAGCGATGATGATGGCCTTCATGGCTCCACTCCTCCGCGCGGCGCGAAGCGACCCAGCTTCCACACCAGCATCAGCCCGCTCTGGCCCACATACAACAGATGAACCGCGCCGTAGGCGTATACGAAGATCGGCAGCGCGTCGAACGCCGCGAAGATCGGCAGGGTGCCCGGGTACTGGCTGATGGAGCGGATGGCGGCCTTGAGGGGCCACAGCAGGCCCCCCTGGGCCCGCGCCGCGCCGGCCGCTTCGCCGTGCTTCAAGGCCTTGGCGCCCGTGGCCTCGGCGTACTCGGGGCTGCGCACGAACTTGGTGATCGACAGGGCCCAGCCCAGCACGACCAGGGTCGCCAGGCCGATCCACACCGCCAGATCGCCCCCGCCCTCGTGCAGCCGCCAGCGGGCCGTGAGCGCGGCGATCAGCAGGAAGGCCTTGAGCTCATCCATGAGGAAGTCGAGGGAGCCGCCCACCGCCGAGGTGCGGCCGGTGATCCGCGCGAGCTGGCCGTCGACGCAGTCGAACAGGTAGCTCAGCTCGACCAGCGCGACCCCCAGCCACACCCCCAGCAGGCCGGGGACGGCGATAAAGCCGGCGGCCGCGCCGAGCATGACGATCAGGGACAGGAAGGTGATCTGGTTGGGCGTCGTGCGGGTGCGGGCGAAGCCCAGCACCATCGGCGCGGCCAGCGGGCGCGCCAGATACAGGTTGAACAGGGAATCCGCGGGCTTGAGGGACTCCCGATAGGTGCGGCGGACCTCGTCGAGCACGATGTCATTCCGGTGACGGCGTCGGCGCGCATTCTGGTGTGCGCGCGGTGGGATCGAAAGGGAAATCTCGGACGGCGCGCGGTGGGGCGCCCCGCGAAATCAGGCGGTGGCGCCCGAGCGCCGGGTGGATCCGAGCGCCGGTGGGCGCTGGGCGCCGGCGAGGCCCGCGCGGCAGATCAGCGGATCTCGACCACGAAGTCGCCTGCGGCGGCGCAGCCCCGGGGGCCGGCGCCCTCGAAGCTGCCCGCGATGCGGCCGAGGCTGTCGGCGATGCCGGTGTAGATGAAGACGATGCGATCGCCGTCCGGCAGGCGCTCGTCGGTGACGAAGCGCACCCGGTTGCCGGTCACGCTGCCCTCGCGCAGGGCGAACTGGCCGCCGGGCGTCGGCGGCGCGCTGGGCACGCTGAGGGTGCCGCCCGCCTGGGCCACGTCCAGGGGCACGCCGTCGAGGCGCAGGGCGTCGGTGTCGAAGGCGGGGTCCTCGCACGCGGTCAGGCGGCCCTCGCCGGTGAGCAGCCAGCGCCCCGCGACGTCGGCGGGCGCCACCTCGGCGTCGAGGGCGGGGCCGGGCACGAAGGCGTCGGTGCCGAGGCTGGCGAGGAGCTCGTCGCAGCCGACGGTGGCGGTGGCGCAGAGCAGCAGCAGGGGGGTCAGCAGGGCGCGCACGCGAGTCTCCAGCGGCCGAGGGCGCCGAGGCCCCGGGCGGGCTCAGCGCCGGCAGCATGGGCCAGCGGGCCCGTCGGGATCAACGCGCGGGGCGGGGCTCAGGCGCTCGGGGTGAGCCGGAAGAACCAGCCGCGGCCGTCATCGCTGCGGATCTGCGCGACGCCCCGGCCCGCGGCCCACGCCTCGAGATCGGCCCGCTTGAGGTAGTGGGTGACCGGCGGGTTGAGGCGGTCGAACACCCGGCGGAACTTCTCGGGCACCGACTGGCTGCGGCCGTCGGCGTAGGGCAGGCGGTCGGCCAGGCTGTTCAGGCCGGCGCGGGCGAGCAGGCGCCCCGGGGTCCAGGTGCCCACCTCCAGGCCGACGGTGAGCGCGGCCGAGGCGGCGAGCTGGGCCGAGCGCGGCAGGCGGTTGCTCAGCGGCCGCAGCCAGCTCAGGTGGCTCAGCCGGTAGCTCAGGCGCATGCCGTCGAGGCCATAGACCCACGCGAGGAAGCGGCCGCCGGGGCGGGTGAGCGTCACCACGCCGCGGTACGACGCGTCGGGATCGGGGGTGTGGTGCAGCACGCCGTGGGAGTAGACGGTGTCGAAGGCGCCCGCGCGGAAGGGCGGGCGGGCCAGATCGCCCTGCACGAAGCGCAGGTTGGCGGGGCGGTCGGCGAACTTCAGCACGTTCTCGAAGCCGGTGGACAGGTCGAGGCCCACCATCAGCCGGCAGCGGGTGGCCATGACCCACGCCTGGCCCGCGCCGCCGCAGCCCACATCGAGCACGGCCTCGCCCGCGAAGCTGTCGGCCGCGATGCCGTCGAGGTAGCGGTCGAGGCGGTCGGTCCACTCGGGGACCATCGGCCGCTCGTCGCCCATGTCGACGTGCTGGAAGCTGTAGGCCATGAGGGTGTCGAGCACTGCGGGATCGGGCGCGGGCGGGTTCTGGAGCCACGTGGCCACGGCCGGCCAGCGGGTGGCGTAGTCGGGCACGAGGCGGGCCAGGAAGGGCGCCAGCAGATCCGCCGGCAGCATGCGCGGCACCCCCCCGATGACGGGGTACGCCCGGCCCGACGGGGTGTGGATGAGGCCCTCGTCGGCCGTCCCCTCGTAGCGCAGATCCGTCTCGCCCGTCTCGGGGCAGGCCAACAGCGGCAGCAGCTCTTCCATGGGGGTCTCCTCCGGTGCCCGGGGTCTACGCTGGTTCGGCCCACGCATTGAGCCCGAGCGGGGGCCGGCTGACTCAGCGGGGGACGGGATACACAGACTGTGCGTCGCAAATCAATGGGGCAGGCGCGGCGGAGCACGGGGACTCCACGGTGGCCGCCGGGCTGGGGTACGCGGGGTCCAGCGGGCCCGCACAGGCGGTGAATACAGGGGGTTGGCGGCTCGGCACGGGGCTTGAAAACCCCTCGTTCACATCAGCCCAGGAGGTCCCCCATGCGCCCTGCCCCCAACCCAGCCCACGCCGCCGCGCCCTACGCCCGCTTCCAGACCGGACGCCCCGTCACCACCGAGGTGGTGGTGCAGCGCGGGGCCGTCCGCGACCCCGTGCGCGCCCTGGCCCAAGGCCCCGAGGCCCGCCGCTCGCCCCTGTTCGTGCTCACCGATCGCACGGTGGGCGCGCTCTACGCCCACCCCTTCGTGGAGCGGCTGCGGGCGAGCGGGCGCACGGTGCACCTGCTGATCATGCCCGACGGCGAGCAGGCCAAGAGCCTCACCCACTACACCCGGCTGGTGGACGCCATCCTGCAGCGCGGCATCGACGAGGCCAGCGAGCTGGTGGCCCTGGGCGGCGGCGTGGTGTGCAACGTCACCGGCATGCTGGCGGCGACCCTGTACCGCGGCGTGGGGCTGGTGCACGTGCCCACGACCCTGATGGCCCAGGCGGACGCGGCCATCAGCCACAAGCAGGCGCTCAACGGGGACCACGGCAAGAACCTGGTGGGGGCCTACTACGCGCCGCGGCGGGTGGTGGTGGACGTCGAGGTGCTGGGCACGCTGCACCAGCGGCGCATCCGCGACGGGTACGCCGAGATCATCAAGCACGGCCTCGCGCAGGACCCCAGCCTCACCGAGGCGCTGCTCGACCACGTGGGCGACGTGCACGACCTGGAGGTCATCGAGGCGATGGTCCGCCGCACCATCGATCTCAAGTGCGCGATGATGGCCCAGGACCCCACCGAGCGGCGGGCCGGGATGGTGCTGCAGTACGGGCACGCCATCGGCCACGCGGTGGAGTGGCAGTCGGGCTTCGAGCTGCTGCACGGCGAGGCGGTGGCCGTCGGGATGCGCGTCGCCGCCCGCATCGCGCGGGCGATGGGCCTGGCGGACGCGGCGGTGGAGCCCCTGCACCAGCGGGTGCTGGATCACTACGGCCTGCCGACCCACGTGCCCCACTGCCTGGACGCCGACGCCGTGCTGGCCGGGCTGCGGCACGACAAGCGGGCGCGGCTGGTGGACGGCAGCCGGCTCGCGCTGGTGGCCCACCCGGGGGCGCTGGCGATGGTGGACGGCGAGGCGGCGATCCCGGTGCCCGACGCCGTGATCGCCGAGGCCGTCACCCGCCTGCGGGCGCCCGGCGCGAGGGGGACCCAGTGGGCGTCGCGTGTGTGACCGGCGCCGCCGGCGGCATCGGGCGGGCGGTGGTGGCTCGGCTGCGGGCCGACGGCCACACGGTGCTGGCGGTGGGCCGCACGGCCGCCGGGCTGCCGGTGGCTGAGGGGGTGGTGCCCCTGGTGGCGGACGTCACCGATCCCGAGGCCCTCGTCCACGCGCTGGCGCCCTGGCCGCACCTGGACGTGGTGGTGGCGAACGCCGGGCGCTGCGAGACCGCCGACGTGCTCGATCCCCACGGCGCCGAGGTGTGGCGCCGGGTGCTGGCCGTGAACCTCGACGGCGCCTTCCACACCCTGCGGGCCGCCGGGCCGAAGCTGAGGGCCGGGGGCCGGGCGCTGGCGGTGTCGTCGGGCCTGGGGCTCGGCGGGCGGGCCGGCTACACGGCGTACGGAGCCGCCAAGCACGGGGTGATCGGGCTGGTGCGCAGCCTGGCGCTGGAGTGGGCGCCGCGGGGCGTCACGGTGAACGCCGTGTGCCCCGGCTGGGTGCGCACGGCGATGTCGGCGGGGGATCTGGCCCACCACGGGTGGACCGAGGCCCAGGCCGCGGCGGACATCCCGCTGGGGCGCTTCGTGGAGCCCGAGGAGGTGGCTGATCTGATTGGGTTCTTGGCCAGCGCGCGGGCGGGCATGATCACCGGGCAGGCGTACCCCATCAGCGGGGGCGAGGTGCGCGGATGACGACGACCCCGGCGGCGGTGGCCGTGGGCCACGTGACCTGGGACATCAACGACGGCGGCGCGGTGACGGCGGGCGGCAGCGTGACCTTCGCGGCCAGCGCGTGGGCCGCCTGGGGCCTGGCCCCGGGGGTGATCACCGCGGCGGCCGAGCCCGGGCCGGTGGCCGCGCTGGCGCAGGTGCGCTGCGCGGCCTCGCGGGCCACGACGGCGTTCCGCAACGACTACGGCGCCGGCGGGCAGCGGCGTCAGGTGCTGACGGCGCAGGCGGCCCCGGTGCCCGTCGAGGCGCTGCCCGCGGCGTGGGGCGCGCCCGCGGTGCTGTGCCTGTGCCCCGTGCTGGGCGAGGTGTCGGCGCCCGCCTGGCTCGCGCGGCCCGCGGGGCTCAAGGCTCTGGGCCTGCAGGGCTGGCTCAAGCGCGCGGCGGTGGGCGGGCCCGTCGATCATGGCCCCGCCGGGGTGGACCCCCAGCAGTTCGCGGGCGCCGATCTGGCCTGCCTGAGCGGGGAGGATCTGGCGGGGGACCTGGCGTGGCTGGACGCGCTGCGCCGGGTGGTGCCGCGGGTGGCGCTCACCGACGGGCCCCGGGGGGCGTGGCTGTTCGACGGGCCGTCCATCCAGCGGGTGGGCGTGGCGCCGGCCGAGGCGGTGGACCCCACGGGCGCGGGGGACAGCTTCCTGGCGGGGCTGGCGGCCGCGCTGGCGCAGGGGGCCGACTTCGGGGCGGCGGCGGCCTGGGGGGCGGCAGCGGCGGCGGTGGTCATCGAGCACCGGGGCCTGGCCCCCGCGGCGGCCCTGCAGGGCACCGCGGCGCGGGCCGCGCAGGTCAGTCGGCCGGCTGGCCCTGCAGCACATGCTTCTTCACCGTGCGGCGATCCAGCCCGGTGATGCGGGCCACCTGCTCGTAGGTGCCGTGCTGGGCGTAGAGCTGCGCGCAGTAGCGGTCCAGCACCTCGCGGGCGGTGAGGGCGCCCCCCCCAAAGGGCTGCGCCTGCGAGACGCTGGCGGGCGACGGCGCCGCGCGGGGCGCACAGCGGCCGGTCAGCAGCACCCGCCGGATGGTCTGCTCGAGCTCGCGCACGTTGCCGGGCCACGGGTGGTGGGGGCCCAGATCGGCGTCGATGCGCGCCGTGACCTCAGCGGCCAGCTCGGGGCTGGGCGCGCCCACGATGCGGGTGGTGAGGGTGTCGACCAGCGCGGCCAGCTCCTCGGGGGCCTCGGCCAGCCGGTCGCGCAGGGTGGGCACGCGGATGACGTCGGCGCAGAGCCGGTAGTAGAAGTCGTCGCGCAGCCGGCCCTCGGCCCGCAGGGCGTCCACGTCGCGGTGGGTGGCGGCGATGATGCGCCCGGCGAACCGCCCGGGGCTGCGGCCGCCCACCGGCGTGAACTGCCGGGTCTGCAGCACCTGCAGCAGCTTCACCTGCACCGGCTCGCTCACCTCGCCGATCTCGTCGAGCAGGATGGCGCCGTGCTTGCGGCAGCGGGCCAGCACGCCGTCGTGGTCGTCGATGGCGCCGGTGAAGGCGCCCTTGCTGTGGCCGAACAGCGCCGACTCGATGAGCGCCTCGCTGTACTCGGCCAGGTTGACGGGCACAAAGGTGTCGGTGAACGAGGCGGCGAAGGCGCCGCGGCTGGGCTCATAGGCGATGTAGCCCGAGCGCCCGATGGCGGCGGCCGCGGCGCCCTTGCCGGTGCCCGTCTCGCCCAGGATCAGGGTCGAGAAGTCCTCGAGGCGGTCCCACAGGTAGCGCTCGTAGCGGGCGACGTCGTGGGTGAAGACGCTGCTCCACAGGGCCTCGCGCAGGGCGCCCATGGCGGGGCTGCGGCCCACCAGGCCGGACTGGATGAAGTAGAAGGCCCGGCGCATCTGCCAGAAGAAGCCCAGCACGCGCTCGGCCCGCGCGGGGCTCAGGCCCCGGGCCACGAGGGGGGTGAGGATCGCCGACGCGAAGGGCACCGCCACGCGGCGCGGGCCGGCGGCGAGCTGCTCGGTGATGAGCCCGTCGAAGGCGTCGCTCGCGCGGTGGAAGGCGTCGAAGAAGGTGCCGTGGGCGAGCAGGGCCTGGTCGGCGGTGGAGAGCCGGGCGCCGCCGACCCGGTCATCGATGGCCGCCAGCCGGCCGCGCAGCCGGGCGAGCAGCCGGTCGAGCTGGTCGGGCTCGTCGCCTGGGGTCCGCGCGATCTGGGCGTCCAGCGCCGCGCGCTCGGCGCTGAAGGGGTTGCTGTAGGCCGCGCGGCTGACCAGGGTCAAGAACTCGCGCTCAGGGCCGGTGAGGCTGGGTGTCATGCGCTCAATGTAGGGTGTGTGTGCATCAGATGCACACGGTTCCGAGCGGAGGCGCGCGTCGGATGGGCGCACCTGAAGGTTTGCGTTTGAAATCCATAGGTTTAGGTGTGGCTGCGGCCGTTGGCACGGCCCTCGCTATGGGGCTGGGTGTCCCTCGAACCAGGAGCCCGCCATGTTCGCCCACGCCGCCCGCACCGTGCTGCTCACCGTCATCCGCTGGCTGATGCGCGTCGTGTACCGCGTCGAGGCCGCCGGCCTGTCGCAGGTGCCGGCCACCGGCGCCGCCGTGCTGGTGGCCAACCACGTGACCTTCGTGGACGCCCTGTTCCTGGGCACCCTGGGGCGCCGCCGGGTGCGCTTCGTGATGGACCACCGCTACTACGATCACTGGGCGCTCGGCTGGATCTGCCGGCTCTTCGGCGCGATCCCCATCGCGCCCCGCAGCGAGGATCCGGCGCGCCTCGCCGCCGCCTTCGACGCCATCGACGCCGCGCTGGCGCAGGGCGAGCTGGTGGCGATCTTCCCCGAGGGCCGCCTCACCCGCGACGGGACGGTGGGGGCCTTCCGCCCCGGGCTGACCCGGATCCTGGCGCGGCGGCCGGTGCCGGTGGTGCCCATCGGCCTGCGCGGCCTGTGGGGCAGCGTGTTCAGCCGGGCGCCTCGCCGCCAGGGGGCGCGGCTGCGGCGGCGGGTCGAGATTGTGTGCGGGCCCACCGTGGCGGCGGCCGAGGTGCACCTGGACCGGCTGCGGTCGCAGGTGCTGGGCCTGCTGGGCGAGGGCTGAGGGGCGGGGCTCTGCGGCCAAGGGCAGGCCGCGGGCGCCTCAGATGCGGGCGGGCAGGGTGACGTGCACCGACAGGCCGCCGCTCGGCGCGGGGCTCAGCCACAGCTCGCCGTCGTGGATCTCGGCGACGCGCTGGGCGATGGCCAGGCCCAGGCCCGTGCGCTCCTCGGGGCCGGCGCCGCGGACCAGCGGGGCCAGCACGCGGTGGAGCTGGCTCTCGGGCAGGCCGGGGCCGTCGTCGCTGAACACCAGCTCCACCATGGGGCCGCGGCTCACGCCCGACAGCACGAGGTTGAGGGCCCCGGCCTGCTCGGCGTTGAGGGCCACCTCCACCACGAGCTGGGCGAAGCGGCCGAGATCGACCCACACCTCGGGCACGGGGGGCTCCACGGTGAGCGTGAGGCTGGTCGAGGTCACCGCCTGGCGCACGACGCTGACCGGATCCGCCCGCATGATGCGCAGCGAGGTGTTGCTGAGATCCACCAGGCGGGCCAGGCGCTCGATGATGCGCGACATCCGCTGGGCGTTCTTCGCGATGCGGGTGGCGAAGCGGCGGCCGTCGGGGCTCAGGCCGTCCTCGTCGTCCACCAGGAACCGCGCCATCTGCCCCATGTTGAGCAGCGGGGCCTTCAGATCGTGGGTGACCCGCTGCAAGAAGCCCTCGCCCGCGCCGCGGGCCAGGCGGTGGTCCACCAGGCGGCGCATGCGCCGGGCGATGAGCTGCAGGGGGGTGCGGGGGTCGATGAGGTCGGTGGCGCCGGCGTCGAGCAGGTCCTGCGCGTTGGGCGCCCCAGAGTCGCCCACCACCACCAGGGGCGCGTAGGCGGAGCCGCCGGGCAGGGGGCCGTCGGCGATGATCAGCGCTGGCTCCGAGCGGGTGTCGCTCACGTCTCGGGGCTCGAAGCCCGCGAGGCGCACCGCGCTCGCGATGCGCTCGCGGATGACGACGTCGTCGATGCACAGGTGAACGATGACCACGACTGCCCCTTCGGTCGACGGGCAGGATCAGGCAGCGGCGCGCGGGGCGCAAGGCCCCTTTAGACAAGGGCCCGCGGCGCGGTCAGTGCCCGATGGCGCGGACCTCGAGGGCGCTCGCCACCAGGCGCAGCTCGGCGGTGGGGATCTCGCTGATGGGCTTGCCGGCGTCCTCGGCGAGGTGGGCGCGCTCGGCGTCGCTCATGGTCTTGACCTTCACCTCGCCCTCGATGACCGCCAGCTTGCCGGCGCTGTCGAAGGGCGCGAAGAAGGCGTAGTCCTTGAAGGCCACGCGGGCCCGGGCCGCAGGCGTGGCGCCCGCGACGCTCATCCAGCAGCCCTTCTTGCGGCAGACGTTAGTGATCTTGGCCGCGACCTTGATGGTCTTGCCCGCGAACTGGGTGGGGTTCTTGGCCACGTCGTCGAGGGTGATCTGCTCCTTGAGGGTGAAGGCCGCGCCGCGATGCACGACGGCGGCGTCTCCCATCAGGTTGTTGCCCGCGGCGGGGGCGAGCAGGGCGATCAAGAGCAAGAGCGCGTTCATAAGCACCTCCAGACAGGCCGCCGTTTCTAGCACCGGGGGGGGGATGGCGGCAAACGCCCGCGGCGACGGGGCTGGGCGCCCGGGATTCAGCGGGGCGGCGCGCTCGCCTTGGCTGCCCGTGCGGCGCGGCGCTGCACCCGGGCCTGGCCGAGCTCGCCGGCGCGGGCGGTCTCGGGGACCTCGGCGGCGACGGCGTAGATGCGCGCGGCCAGCGGCGGGGCCAGGCGCTCGGCGACGCGGGCGATCTTGAGGGCGGTCTTGGGGCTGCGCAGCACGAGGCTGTCGGCGGTGGCGACCCGCGCGAGCAGCACGTCCAGCAGCGCGACCATGCTCAGGATGTCGTCGCGGTTGTGGTGCACCACGTCCACCAAGGCCTCGGGATCGCCGCCACGCAGCCAGGCCGTGTAGCGCGCGGGTACCCCTGCGCCCGGCACGTCGCCCACGCGGTGGAGCCCCAGGTAGACCCCCTCGAGGGTGGTGAGCTTGCGGTTGGGCAGGCCGTCGCCCAGCAGCCGCCGGCACGGGGGCAGCAGGTCGAGGTGGCCGCGCAGGCCGGTGAAGGGATCCGCCATGCCGTGGGCGCTGTAGCGCACGGCGAGCAAGGGGGCGTCGTAGGTGCGGCCGTTGAAGCTGACGGCCCAGTCGGCCTCGGCGATCCGCGCCGCGAGGGCCGCGAGGGCGCCGGCCTCCTCATCGGGTGTGCGCAGCAGCCACTGCTCCAGCACCCAGCCGCCGGGGGCGTAGTGGGCGGCGCCGATGAGGAAGGGCAGCGTGCCCTGGCCCACGGCGAGGCCGGTGGTCTCAAGGTCGAAGTACACCGCGCGGCGGGGATCGAAGGCTGCGAGGTGCGGATCGTCGGCGATGACGGCGGTGAGGGCGTGGTCGTGGCTGAGCACCTGCCCCAGGGGCCGGTCGCCGTGGGGGTGGGCGTTGGGCCACCAGTGATCGAGGCGCCAGCAGGGGCCATGGGGCGTGTCGACGTCGACGCCGGGCAGATCCACCCGGATCACGGCGTCCTCACCGTCTTTGGTGACCTCGACGGCCGGGTTGATGCCGCCGGCCCAGTCG
>JAUHVS010000112.1 GCA_030424955.1 bacterium
GCGGCCCGCATCGCAGATGCCCGCACAGTCCCCGTCGTCGGCGCACTCGGCGCGACACACCCGGGTCTCGGCGTCGCACACCTCGCCGTCGCCGCAGCCCCCGGCGCGGCAGCCCACCACACAGGTGCCCCCCACGCAGGCTTGATCCCCGGGGCAGGTGCGATCGTCGACACACACACACGCGGCGGCCGGGCAGCCCTCGGGCAGCGCGCCCTGGCACGGGTCGAGCCCATCACAGGCGAGGCACTGGCCCGCCTCGCACACCGCGCCGGCGGGGCAGCGCGCGTCTCCATCACAGCCCGCCGCGCAGGCGCCGTCGGTACACACCGTGCCCAGCGGACAGGTCGCGCTCTCGGCGCAGCCCTCGACACACTCGCCGTCGGCACACAGGTAACCATCGATACAGTCGGCGTCGGCCAGGCAGGCGACACAGGCGCCCTCGATGCAGCGCCGGGGGCCGTCGCAGTCGTCGTCGGTGGCGCAGCCCGTCCCCTGGTCGAACCGCGGCAGGCCGCCGCCGTCCAGGCGCCCCAGATCGGGCGCCGCGCCGCGATCGACGGCGCCGTCGGCCCCCGCGGTCCCGTCGACGGCGCCATCGGTGGCCACCTCGGTGGCGCTCTCACAGCCCAGCGCGAGCAGCGCGAGCACCCACAGCGCGCCGATCGCGCCCTGCAGCCTGCTCACGGGGCCCCCGTACCGGGCGGCGGCGGCACCAGGGGCGCCGGCGGCGCAGGCGGCTCAGGCGAGGGCGCTGGCGGCGCAGGCGGCGCAGGCGGCGCTGGCGGCTCAGGCGAGGGCGCTGGCGACGCTGGCGGCGCTGGCGTGGGCGCGGGGGGCTTGATGGGCGCGGGCCGCGCGCGCAGCGGCTGGGGCAGGAGCACGTCGTCCCCGTCCCCCTCACCGGGCTCGAGGGGCCGCAGCCCCTCGGCCGGCACCGTGTAGGTGTACGTGCGGCCCAGCACCGACAGCTTGAGCGTCTCGCCCCCCGTCAGCTCGCCGACGATCTTCACCACCAGCGCGCACCGCTGCTGGCGGGCGCCGGGCATGTCCCCCTCGCCCTCCCACGTGCAGCGGCTGTCGGCGCTGACCGCCACGGCGCGGCCGTCGCCGCCCGTCATCGTCACCTCGGGGTCCATGCCCAGGGTATAACCCCGCAGCACGATCAGCCGGTCCGACAGCGTGCCCGACGACGGGCTCGCGCTGTTCACGTGTGGCGGCATCAGCGCCAGCGCGACGCCCGGCGCGCTCAGCAGCAGCGCCAGCCCCATCGCAGATCCCTTCAACCCCATCGGGCACCTCCCTCAACGTGTGTGCTCTGCGCGGTGAGTCTGACCGGGCCAGCCGCCCCTGTCGACGCCCCGTCAGGCCGGGGCCGCGTCGTGCCCCAACAGGTAGCGCAACACCACCCGGCAGATCTCCTCGGCCAGGCCCGGCCAGGCCGCGGCCCCCTCGCAGAAGAACGCGCTGTCGACCATGCCCTGCACCATGCCCACCAGGGCGAAGGCGGCCAGATCGAGGTTGGTGGGCAGGATCGCGTCGGCATGGGCCTCGAGGTAGCGCCGCACCACCCGGCGGCTCTCGGCCTGCACCCGCCGCAGCCCGGGCAGGCCCAGGTGCGCCGCCTGCTGCGAGATCGCCTCGTGCATCGCCCGGTCCCGCTCGTGGGTCGCCAGCAGGGCCTCGACGTACGCCCGCGCCGCCACCGGCAGCGGGGCCGCGAGCATCGCCCCGGCCATGCCCTGCAGCAGCGCGATCTGCTCGTCGCACACCTGGTCGATGAGGGCGGTGAACACGCCCTCCTTGTTGCCGAAGTACTGGTACAGGCTGCCCACGCTCACGCCCGCCACCTTGGCGATGCGGTTGGTGCTCGCCTTGTCGAAGCCCTCGGCCACCAAAACCTGAGCGGTCGCTTGCAAAATGGCGTCGTAGGTGACCTGCGCCCTGGCCTGAACCGGTCGCCTACGGGCTTTTTCGGGCGCCATGACGGGCCTCCTGGAACGCGAGTAGAAATCTGAGCGATCACTCGCCAACATAATGTGAGCCACCACTCACGTTCAAGGGGCACCATGTCGACTCACGCCTCCACCCAGCCCGTGTACCGCGCCCACCCGGCCCCGCTGCTGCCCGGCGCCCGGGGCCTCGGCGGCCACCTCTCGCGCATGGCGAGCGATCCCCTCGCGCTGTTGAGCGAGGCCCGGGACCACGCCCCCATCACGCGCTTGCGCTTTGGCCCCATCCACGCCCTCGCCGTGAGCGATCCGGCGGCCATCGAGCGGGTGCTGGTCACCGAGACCGCGCGCTACCCCAAGACCACCCGCAGCTACCGCACCCTGCGGCTGCTCCTGGGGGACGGGCTGGTGACCGCCAACGGCGACGACTGGCTCAAGCGCCGGCGCATGGCGCAGCCGGCCTTCCTCAAGGCCCGCATCGCCGTGCTGGCCGATCGCATGGTCGCGGCCGCGGACGACCTGGGCGACGCCTGGGCCGAGTCCGCCACCCGGGGCGAGATCGTCGACGTGCACGCCGATCTGAACCACCTGGCCCTGCGCATCGCGGGCGAGACCCTGTTCAGCGCCGATCTCACGGGCGAGGCGGCGGCCATCGGCGAGGCCCTCGCGGTGGGCATGGAGGAGGTGGACCGCCTCATCAACAGCGGCCTGCCCGCCGCCGCCTGGTGGCCGCGGCCGCGCAACCTCACCTTCTGGCGCGCCGTGCGCACCCTCAAGCGGGTCACCGACGAGATCATCGCCGCGCGCCGGGCCGAGGGCGGCGATCACCCCGACCTGCTGGGCATGCTGATGGGGGCGGCCGATCCCGAGGGCGGCGGGGGGCTCACCGACCGCCAGCTGCGCGACGAGGTGCTCACCATGCTGCTGGCGGGCCACGAGACCACCGCCAACGGCCTGACTTGGACCCTGCACCTGCTCAGCCAGCACCCCCAGGTGGTGGCCCGCCTGGCGGCAGAGCACGCCGCGGTGCTCGGCGGCCGGCGCGCGACGGCGGCGGACTACCGGGCGCTGCGCTACACCGAGCAGGTGGTCAAGGAGTCGCTGCGGCTGTGCCCGCCGGTGTGGATCATCGAGCGCCAGGCGGCGCAGGCCGACACCCTGGGCGACGTGCACGTGCCCAAGGGCACCCTGCTGCTGTTGAGCCCGTGGGCCGTGCACCGCGACCCGCGGCTGTGGCCTGATCCCACGCGGTTCGACCCCGATCGCTTCGGCGCCGACCGCCCCGCCCCCGGGCGCTTCGCGTACTTCCCCTTCAGCCGCGGCCAGCGCCAGTGCATCGGGGATCGCTTCGCGATGATGGAGCTGGTGCTGGTGTTGGCGACGCTGCTGCCGCGGGTGCGGCTGTCGCCGGTGGACCCGGGCCCGCCGGCCATGAGCCCGCGGATCACCCTGCGCCCCACCCATGGGCTGCGGCTGGCGCTGAGCCCCGCGCCGGCCCAGTGACCGCCGGGGCCGCTCAGCCGGGCGCGCCGCCCACGTCCATCACCGGCCGCACCTCGACGCGCCCGTAGCGCGCGGCCGGGCACTGCGCCGCCCAGCGCAGCGCGGTGTCCAGATCGGGGCAGTCCAGCAGGTAGTAGCCGCCAAGCTGCTCCTTCGTCTCGGCGAAGGGCCCGTCGGTGAACACCGCCTCGCCGGCCGGCGCCGACACCGTGGTGGCGGTCATGGTGGGCTGCAGGGCGTTGCCGCCCCGGAGCACGCCGGCGCCGGCGAGGGCCGCGTTGTAGTCGGTCCAGGGCTGCATCCAGGCCGCGAACTCGGCCGGATCGCTGGGGGGCGCGGGCATCTGCGACTCGTCGCTGTAGATCAAACACAGGTACTGCATGGGGACCTCCTTCAGGGGTGTGGGTGACCGCTGCGGCCGGCGCCCTGCGCCGCGCCCAGCGCGCCAGATGCGCCTCAGGGTCTGCTGGGATGACGACCGGCCCCTGCGCCGATCGACAGGGGGGATCACTTTTCTTCGATCTTTCTCGATCACGCGCGCGCCCGCCCGCTGTGGGCCCGTCAGCCGTCGGCCTCGCAGGCCGCCAGCCGGCCTTGCAGGTACCGCCGCTCCACCGGGTTCCGCGCCGCCGCGAGGGCCCCCGCGTACGCCTCGGCCGCCTCGGGCAGCCGGCCCGCCCGCCGCAGCAGATCCCCGCGCGCGGCGGGCAGCCAGTGGTAGCCCTGCAGCGCGGGCAGAGCCGCCAGCGCGTCCAGCTGCGCCAGCCCGCCGGCCAGATCCCCCGCCATCGCCACCGCCACCGCGGCGCTCACCGCCACCACGGGGTTGCCCCCCGAGCGGCGGCCCAGCTCGCCATACAGCACGGCGATCTGCCGCCAGTCGGTGGCCTCGGCGGTGGGCGCCTGCGCGTGGAGCGCGGCGATGGCGGCCTCGATGGCGTAGGTCGACACCGGCCGGCCCCGCAGGCTGGCCTCCACCAGGGGCAGCGCCTCGGCGATGCGCGCGTGATCCCACAGCGAGCGGTCCTGCAGATCGAGCACCACCAGATCCCCCGCCGCGTCCGTGCGCGCGGCGGCGCGGGCGTGGTGCAGCCACATCAGCGCCAGCACCCCCTGCACCGCGGGCTCGTCGGGCAGCAGCTCATGCAGCAGCTGCCCCAGGCGGATCCCCTCCTCGCACAGCGCGCCGCGCAGCAGCCCCTCGCCCTCGCTCGCCACATACCCCTCGTTGAACACCAGGTACACCGTGCGCAGCACCGACGACAGCCGCGCCGCCCACTGGGCCGGCTCGGGCACCGCGTAGGCGATGCCGGCGCGATCGAGCTTCTGGCGGGCGCGCACCAGCCGCTGCTGCAGCGTGGGGGTCGACACCAGGAACGCGCGGGCCACCTGCTCGCTGGTCAGCCCGCACACCGTGCGCAGCGTGAGCCCGATCTGCGCCTGCGGCGACAGGCTCGGGTGGCAGCAGGTGAAGATCAGCCGCAGGGCGTCATCGTGGATGGTGTCCCCGTCGAACACATGCTCGAAGCGATCCGCGGCCTCGGCGGCCAGCACCTCGGCGCGGGCCTGCCAGCGCACCGACCGCCGGTAGCGATCGATGGCGCGGTTGCGCGCCGTGCGGTGCAGCCAGGCCAGCGGCGTGTCGGGCAGCCCATCGCGGTGCCACGCCTGCAGGGCCGCGGCGAAGGCCTCCTGCACCACATCCTCGGCCGCCTCGAACCCGCCCAGGATGCGGATGAGCGGCGCCGTGAGGGCGCGGTAGTGCTGGCGATGCAGCGCGGCGACCGTCTGCTGAACCTCTGCGCGCATGGGGGCCTCACGGAGCTGCGCTCCGCGGCACGATGCCTCACGCCCCGTGACCTGCCAAGGCGCCCCGTGCCCCGCGCGCCGTGGGCGGCCCCCGCTCAGCCAGACGGCGCGCCCTCGCCGACGGGGGACGCCGCGACCGCGACCCGGCCCCCGCCCATCGCCTTGGCCCGGTACATCAGCCGATCGGCCCGGGGCAGCGCGTCCACGACCGCCCCCGCTTCGGCCATCACGACGCCGATGGAGCAGCCGACGGGGAGCGCCTCGGCGGCGACGGCCTCGATGACCCGATCCGCGAGCCGCTGCGCCTGCGACAGCGCCGCGTGAGGCAAGACCACCGCGAACTCATCACCGCCCAGGCGATAGACCCCATCGGCGCCCCGCGCCGTCTGGCCGAGCAGGCGCGCGAAGCGGCGCAGCACCTCATCGCCCGCCGCGTGCCCGTGGGTGTCGTTGACCTGCTTGAACCCATCCAGATCGATCACCATCAACGCCGAGCCGCCGGCGACCCCCGAGGCCGCCTGCTGGGCCTCGAGCGCGCGCCAGAACGCCCGCCGGTTGCCGAGCCCGGTCAGATCATCCACGAACGCCTGCTGGCGAAGCTGCTTGAAGACGCTGTGCAGGCGCCGCCGGAAGGCTTCTTGCAGTACCGCCAGGAGCAGCATCACCGCCAGGCCCGCGAAGGCCACGGGCGTGGCGTAGGCCGGCCAAACGGACACCTCGGGGTGGATCCAGCCGACGGCAGCGATGCCCACCGGCTGCGCCAAAAAGCCCGCCAAAGCTGAGCGCAGCGACGGCGCGACCAGCAACACGAACACGCTCAGGTAGGGCACCCCGTGGGCGATGCGCACGGCTGGCACGTCGGTGCCGAGCGAGAAGACCGCGCCATAGGCGCTGATACCGAAGGCCATGATCGCGACGCTGGCGTCGACGAGGCCCGCGGACGCGCTGGCCCGAGTGCCGGCGAGGCCCGCGCCAAAGGCCAGCAAGACCAAGGGCCACGCGATCCAGGCGATGTCGCTCACCGTGCGTGACACGAACAGCTCGAACACCCCGTGGAGGACCAACGCCATCACTGACAGCGCGATCACCAGCCGCGTGATGGGTTGGGTCCAGGCGTGCAGGGCCTCGCGGTAGGCGGGGTACTCGGCGCGTGGGATCACCACCCAAGGGCTCTGCATGTCTGGGCTCCTGGCGCCAGATCGACGGGACAAGCCTCAAGAACGGCGCGACGGCCCCGTCACCTGACCTGGCAGCGGCACACGACCCAGCAGGCCCCCCGGATCCGAGCCGCCGCCCGCCCTGTGGCCCTCGGGCCAAGGGCCCGGGCGCAGGGCACAGCCGAGCCCCTTGCGGGCTCCTTGGCGCACCGCGTGGCGGATCCCGCCGCGCCCGACCGGCAGGAGCCGCCCCATGACCGACCTCGACCGCCGCGCCGTCCTCGCCCGCCTGGGCCTCGCCGCGGGCGCGACCCTGCTGCTGCCCAGCCTCTCGGCCTGCGGCAGCGCCCCCGCCGCGGCCGCGGCTTCGCTGCCCTGGATCGCGCCGCCCGGCTTTGACCCCATCGCCTTCAACCGAGCCCGCGGGAACGCCGGCGCCATCCCCGCCAGCTACCTGCCCAGCGTCAACGGCCCGGACGGCGCCCTGAAGCACCTGGGCAAGCACCTGCCCTACGTGCCCGCCCTGAGCGGCGCGGCCCCGGAGGGCTACCTGCCGCTGATGTGGGGCGATCCGGCGAAGGGCTACGCGCGGCACCCCAACGCCGCCGCCGGGCCGGCCAACCAGGGCGAGGGCCACTGGTACAACTGGGTTCGGGTGCGCAAGGCGGTGGACGGCCCGGCCCAGGAGGTCGAGAGCCGGTTCGGCGGCTGGCCCGCCGCGATCGCGGGCGACTCGGGCCGCTACGCCGCCCAGCAGGGCGACGATCCCGCGGCCGACGGCGGCCGGAACACGGTGTACCTGGTGGGCCTGCCCCCCGACGTGCGCCCGGGCGACACGGTGCGCATCCACGCCCACTGCCTGACCCACGGCGAGTACGTCGACTTCCTCACGCTGCCCGCCTGATCCCGGCCGGCCGCGCCCGCCCTGGCGCCGAGCCGACGGCCCCGACGCCCCCTCGGGCGGGCTGGCCCAGGGCCAGCGCCTCAGCCACCGACCTTGGGGACGGCGAAAGGCGCGGGACCGCGCCCCCACATGCTGATAGGCTGACCGGCAGGCGCAGCTGGCTCCCGGCTGCCCCCACACCGGTGGAGAGGGGCTCGAATGGACCAGCGCGACGCACGCCTGCACCCAGACCACAGCGGCCAGGGCCGCCCGCCCCGTCGACACCCGTCGAGGGCTGCCCTGGGGTGGATCCTCCCGCTGCTGCTGGTGGCCTGTGGCACCGCCGGTCCGGCCACCCCCACCCCGGCCACCCCCACGCCGCAGAGCCAGACCACGGCGCCGACGACCGAAGGCGCCCCGAGCGCAGCGCCCGCATCAGACGCCGCATCGGCGGGCCGTGCGCCGGTGGGCCCAGTGGGCCTGGGGATGCCCTGTGGCGGGGCGCTGGGCGCCTGCGACGCGCAGGGCTACTGCAAGTTCCCCGACGGCGCAGCCTGCGGAGACGGCGACGTCGCGGGGGTGTGCACGGCGCGCCCGCGCGGCTGCCGACGACACTGTCCGCGGGTGTGCGCCTGCGATGGCAGCGATCTGTGCAACACATGCGTGGCGCGGGCCCGGGGCTTCTCGGTGCGGCACGCGGGCCGGTGTGCCGAGGCGCCGGCCCCGACCTTGGAGGTGAACGATGCCGCGCAGCCTTGAGGCCCACACGCGCCTGACCGCGCTCCTTGGACTCCTCAGCCTGACGGGCTGTGGGCCCGCCGACCCCCCCGCCATGGGGCGCAGCCCCACGCCGGGCCGGGCCACGCTGCAGCAGCCCGTGGTGTCGGGGCGGCTGGCGACCGCCAACGACCTGCTCTCCACCGTGGCGCTGACCGACCCCAATGGGGACGAGGCCGAGTGTACGGGCACGCTCATCGCGCCCAGGCTCGTGCTCACCGCGGCCCACTGCCTGGTGGACCAGGACGAAGACACCGACGAGATCATCGGCGTCCGCCAGCCGGCCGAGCTGGGCGTGGTGGTGGGGGCCGTGCGGGTGCCAGACGCCGAGTCGGTGTATGCCGTGGCGCAGATCGTGGTGCACCCCGGCTACCCGGGCGAGGGCGACTCGACACACCCGACCGGCGCCGGCCGTGAGGACGACATCGCCCTGCTCGTGCTCGAGGCCGAGGTCACCGAGCTGCCATGGGTCGAGATCCCCGACGCCGCCATGGCCCTCGACGCCCTCGAAGCGGGGACGACCCTGACCCTGTCCGGCTACGGCGCCACCGGGCCCGACCAGGACGACAGCGGCGTCCTGCACATCGGGGAGGCCCCCTTCGAAGCGCTCGTGGACGCAGAGATCATCGTGGGTGGGCCGGGCGAAGCCGACACATGCCCCGGCGACTCCGGCGGGCCCGTGTACCTGCTGGACGACGGCGAGCCCTGGCTACTGGGCGTGACCTCCCGCGGGGTTGACACCAGCGACGCGACCTGCGGGGACGGCGGCATCTACGCCTTCGCGCCCACCTACCGCGACTGGATCACCGCCAACGCGGCGGGCCTGTACCCGCCCGCGGGCGAGCCGGGCGACGCCTGCGACGCCGCCGACTGTGGCGGGGTGCCGGGCGAGGCGCCGGGCGACCCGGCGCCGGATGAAGACGACGACGAGGACGACGCCGGCTGCAGCGTCGCCGCCGACCGGCCGAGCCCCGCCGCCTGGCTGGCGGGCCTCATGTTGCTCACGCTGCGCGCGCGACGCCGCCGGCAGTGCCGCTGACCGCGGTACCCAGGCACCTCCCACGGCGGACCCAGCGGTCTCGCGGCGGCGCAAGCCCCCGCTGAGTGCAAGCTATCCTTGCTCGAATCGGCGCGATGGCGTTCGATGGCACCAACCCACAAACGGAGGGCATGGGATGATCAAGCGCAGGATGCTCCTGCCGTGGCTCGTCGGGCTCGCGCTGGTCTTTGGGGCTGGCTGCGACGACGGCGGGAGTGGAACCGTTGATGGCGGCGCGGGCGGCGCGGGCGGCGCAGGCGGCGCGGGCGGCGCAGGCGGCGCAGGCGGCGCGGGCGGCTGCGCCACGGGCCTGCCCAACGCAGCGGTCCAGGTCGACTTCAGCGGCGACTTCGTGGCCTCCGATGGCTTCGCCATTACTTGCGGCATCAACACCGAGGCCCCCTTCCAGGTCACCTCGCAGGTGATCCCCGACGGCCTCGGTGTACCGCCGTACATCGAGCTACGGGTCGCCAAGGGCACCGACTGGGGCGTCTCCATGCGGTTTGGCGGCGAGCTCGCCGTTGGAGAGCTCGGCGCCCTGGTCCGGACAGACGACGAGCCGGGGCCTCCGCTCGGCTACGGCTGGTTCGCCCAGCCCGTCGAACCCGCGGGCTACCAGTGGGACCTCGAGAGCGGCACGCTCGCGCTCACCAGCGTCGAGGCCCAGGACGCTGGGTCCACCGTCTTGATCTCTGGCACGGCGACCCTCAGCTTCGGCGGCGCCAGCGCCATCATGGCCACCGTCACGCTCACCGACTTCCCCGTGACCTCGCCCTGAGCCTGCTCGGCGGTCAGTCGTCCTCGGGCTGCCACACGAAGATCAGCGCGGCGTTGGCCTGCAGCACCCGGCCGCTGTCGTCGCCGTCGTTCAGGCTGGGGCTCAGGTAGCTGCCCTCGACGTGCACCTGCAGCCAGCTCGCCAGGCCCACGGTGAGCAGCGCGCCGGCGCTGTGGTCGAACCAGTGGGGCCCCAGCAACGCCTGGAAGGCTGTGGCGAGCGGGTCCCAACGCCACCAGGGCGCGAGGTGCAGCCGCTCGCCGAGCTGCACGCCCAGGCTCACACCCAGCGGCATGGCCACCCGGCTCCAGCGGTCGCCGTCCGCCGGGCCCTCCCAGCTCTGGTAGTGGGCGCCCAGGGTCAGCCCCAGGTTCAGCCCGCTGTCGAAGGTGTGGCTGACCAGCCCGGTGTTGAGCTCGAACTCGAAGGCGTCCAGGGCGACCGGGTCGCCCCCCTCGCCCCACGCGAACTTCAGCGTGGTCATGCGCCCTGGCCGCGGCGGCACCACCTCGTAGTCGTAGCTGACGGTGCCCGAGCGCCGGCCCTCGCCCAGCGCCTCACGGATGGCCGAGTCCCGGGCGTTGACCGCGTTGTCGTTGGTGGCGACGGCCGCCAGGAACGCGCCCCACGGGTCGAGGATGTTCAGGGTGGTCATGCGGATCGTGGCCTCGGGGCCCTTGTCCACCTTCACCTTCTGAATCTGCTGGCCCACGCCAACCCCGCAGCCGGCCAGGGTCAGGGCCAGGATGACAGTGGGCGCGACAGCGTGAGGGGGGCGGGGGGTGCGCATGGGGGGCCGCCGGGGCGAGGCATTGGGCGAAGGCTGCGGTCAGGGGGGCCTGCGCGTCAACGGCCGGCTGCAGAGGGCGCGGAGGTTGGGGCTCAGCGCCTCAAGCGGCGCGCTCAGTGAGGGTGTGCGCGCCCACCACCGAGGCGCCCGACATCGACGCGCGGGACCGGACGGGGCCGGGGATGGCCCCTGGCTGCCCGCGCTCAGACGCGCCAGCCCAGGCCTGGCGAAGCCCGTCGTTGTGGTCCACCGGCTGGACGCCCGAGCGCTCAGGTCTCGGCACGCAGGCCTCGGCACGCAGGCTGTTGGGCGACCGAAGAGGCGGCCTCTGCTCGTCGGCGCCGGCCACCGCCCGGCCCGCCGTGCGCCGGCCGCAGGCGACCCCAGCCGTCGGCCGGGGAACCACGACCACGAGCCGGGCCTGCGGCCCCCGCCCCCGCGGCCACCTCCTGAACCAAAGGGCGTTCTCAGGAAGCCGGCCAGAGCCCCCCTGGGCCCACAGCGCCGCGGGCGAAGGCGTGACCGCCCGACCCAAGAAAACCCGGAAAAACGACCAGCGCCGCGCAACACCTGGCCTGACTGTCCGATAGGTCAGTAGACCCACGGCGCTCGGGCGAGGCGATGAACCACTGGCAGCGATGGCCCCACCGGTGGTGCGGGCGCGGCCCCCTGCCCTCTGCTGCCCCCCGGGCGCGGGCGGCGCACGACGGGCGGACCGTCGACCGCATCGGGCCCACCGGACAGCGTGCAGGTCGCACCGCCCAACGGTCTACAGCGCGCCCCACCCACCTGGGGGGCCGCTGATGGCCTGCGACTATGCCCACCGCCGCGATGTGCGCCGGAAGCGTCGCCTGCGCTGCATCCGGCCCAACGTGTGGAACCTGTGCACCAGCCGCACCCGGCGGGCCGAGTACAGCTTCAGCGAGCTCACTCAAGACGACCGCGCCGTGCTGTGGGGCTTCGTGATCATGGCAGCCAAGCGCTACGGCGTGGCCCTGGCGCACATCGTGGTGATGTCGAACCACCTGCACTGCCTCGTGCGCGCGGCGCGGCCCAAGGCGATCAGTCTGTTCCACGGGTACTTCAAGGCGCGCTTTGCGAAATACATCAACGAGAAGCACGGGCGCACCGGCAACATCTGGGCGGGCCGGTTCCACAACGTGAACCTGCTCGACGACGAGGCCCAGATCGGCGCGCTGAGCTACGGAATCGACCACGGAATGAAAGAGGATCTGGTGGCTCGAGCGGACGCCTGGCACCTGCCACAGGTGCTCAACGAGCTGTGTACCGACGGCTGGCTGCGCGGGCGGTTCTGGGTGTCGGCCAAGGCCGACGGCCACTGGCGAGCCCTGTCGCTGCGCCTGACCCCGCTCGACCGTTGGGCCGGCGATGCGGCG
>JAUHVS010000113.1 GCA_030424955.1 bacterium
GACCACGCGCTCGACGCTGACGTGCGCGCCGTACTGGGCCGTCAGGGCCTGCAGCAGCCCGATCTCGCGGGCGTCCCGCGGGGCGAAGCGGGCGTGACCCCCCTCCCCCGCGAGGGCGATGGGGCCCTCGGGGCCAGGCACCACGATGGCCTCTCCCAGCCCCGTGCCCGCCCCCAGGATCGCCATCGGCGCGTCCTCATCGGGCGCCAGATCGTCCAGCGCCGAGAAGTCGCGGTGGGTCAGCTGGGTGCAGGCCAGGGCCTGCGCGTGCAGGTCGTTGACCAGCCGCAGGGGGGCGCCGAGGCGCCGCGAGAGCTCGTCGGCGTCCACGGTCCAGTCGCGGTTGGTGAAGCGGACCCGCTGGCCCCGCACCGGCGCGGCCACGCCGAGGCACGCCGCCACGGGGCGGCCGCGGTGGGTGTTCAAGAACCCCTGCACGATGGGCCACAGGGCGGGGTGCTCGTCGTTGCGGGTGCTCTCCCGGGCGACGATCTCGCCGTCCGGGCCCAGCAAGGCCAGCCGGGTGTTCGTGCCGCCCACATCGCCCACGAGGATCTGCATCGCGCCGCTCCAAGCCTGCCGGCCGGGACGCCCCCAGCCATGCCCCGGTTGTAGCCGTTGCGGGGCCCTTCCGGTACGGTCTTTCGCGCAGCGGGGCTGCGTTTGGGGGGGTCGAGATGCAGCGGATGAGCGCGTGGGGGCTGTGGCTGGCGCTGGGGCTGGTGGCCTGCGATGACGGCGACACGCCGACCGAGCGCGCCCAGCCGGCGGCCGCCGACCAGGCCGTGGGGGACGCCGCCCCCAGCGACGCCGGGGCCGACGGCGGGGCGCCCGACCAGGCCGTCGCCGACATGACCGCGGCCGACCAGGGCGCGGCGGACATGGCGGCGCCCGACCAGGGCCCCCCCGCGGGCGGCCTGCAGCCGGGCCCCTACGGCACCGGGTTCCGCGATCTGGCGGGCCCCTTCACCCTGCCCACCACCGAGGGCGAGTTCGACTACGCCGCCCGCTTCACCGGCGAAGAGAGCGTGGTCTTCGTGTTCTACGCGCCGGGCAACGAGTACTCGGCGGCCCTGTTCAGCGAGCCCTTCGGCGCCCTCATCGAGGCCTCCCCGCGGTCGGTGCACTACGTGTTCCTGGCCTACCAGGACGGCGGCGGCGCCTTCGACGTGCCGGCCTTCATGGCCGACCTGCAGTTCGAGGCCGACAGCTACCTGCGCGACCTGCCCGTGGACGTGAAGGCCCACTGGTTCGACCACGTGCACTTCGTGACCACCCCCGCGCAGGCCATCGGCGGCTGGCTGGGCGACACCATCCAGGCCCAGCAGGCCTTCCACTTCGCCATCGACCGCACCCAGCGGCTGCGCCAGATCGGCAACACGGGCGATCCCGTGACCGGCTTCACGCCCCGGCTGTCCTTCGTGGCCCACGAGGCGCGCTACTACGACTACGAGGTGGCCCGCGACGCCGAGCTGGCCGGAGCGCTGGCGAGCGCCGCCCACGTGAGCACCGTGGCCCTGGCCCGCCAGGTGCCCGAGGACCAGCCCTTCCACGTGGCCGAGAGCCGCTTCGACGTGGCCTGGCCCGACGATCTCGACCGCTACGACCAGCTGCTGGTGGATCTGGTGATGCACTGCCCCGAGCACACCGACCGCAACTGCGGCGAGTGGGACTACCTGGCCCACCTGCGGCTGTGCGAGCCGGTGGAGGGCGGCGCCGACGGCGAGCTGCGCTGCGATCTGGAGCTGGGCCGCTGGATCACCACCTACAGCCGCGAGGGCCGCTGGGTCACCGATCTCACGCCCATGCTGGCCCGGCTGCGGCAGGCTGGCTGGCCCACCCAGGTGCGCTTCCACAACCCCGGCCAGCCCAACGGCGGCACCTACGACCTGCAGATCACCTTCCACCTGCTCGACACCGGCGCGCCGGACCACCCGGTGGACTGGCAGCCCATGTTCACCGGCGGCGCCTTCAACGCCGACTACAACCTCGGCCGCGATCCCCTGCCCTTCACCGTGCCCGAGGGCGCCACCCGGGTGCAGCTGGTGACCCTCAACACCGGCCACGGCTTCGGCCGCGACGCCGCCAACTGCGCCGAGTTCTGCGACCACACCCACCACTTCCGGGTGGACGCCGATCCCACCGAGCTCGTGCAGGCCCAGCCCTACGTCAACGACCGCTACGGCTGCGTGGCGCAGATCGACGCCGGCACGGTGCCCAACCAGTACGGCACCTGGGTCTTCGGCCGCGGCGGCTGGTGCCCCGGGCTGGACGTGCCGCCCTGGATCGCCGATCTCACCGCTTTGGCGCCGGCGGGCGAGCACCTGCTCGCCTATGAGGGCCGCCTGGCGGGCGAGCCCTACACCCCCGAGCCCCGCAACGGCGAGGGCTTCGGCGGCCGCATCGCCCTCACCAGCGGCGTCGTCATCTGGATGGCCAAGCCGTGATCATCGCCGACGGCACCGTGTTCGCCGCAGCCCTCGAGGGGCGCAGCGACATCACCGCGCTGCTCGCTGACCTGTGGCGCCGCCGCGCCCTGGGCGCGCCCCCGGCGGTGTTTGGCGATCTGCTCGCCCACGAGCGCAGCCCCCGGCGGGCCGAGCGCCTGCGGGCCTGGGCCACCGACGCGCCGCCCCTCACCGAGGGGCCCAACGCCTGGACCGCCGCGGGCGACGTGGTGGCCCTGCTGGGCGAGCGCGACCTGCAGATCAGCCTGGTGGACGGGCTGGTGCTGGCGATGTGTGCCCGCGAGGCCGCCCGCCTGTGGACCCTGAACCCGACGCTGACCGCCGCCTGCGAGGTGGTGCCCATCGAACGCTACAGCCCAGGGGGCCTGGAATGAGCCGCAAGAAGAGACCCGCCAACGCCGACGCCCTCGACGCCGATCTGCAGGCCCTGCGCGCCCACGCCGCCGCCTGGAGCGGCCTGTCGGTCGAGCGGCGGCTGACCTACCTGCGCGCCTGCCTCACCGGCACCGTGCGGGTGGCCGCCCGCCAGGTCGAGGCCGCGGCCCGCGCCAAGGGGCTGTCCCCCGACGCGCCGCAGGTGGGCGAGGAGTGGTTCGCGGGCCCCGTGGTGCAGGCGCGCACCCTGCGGCTGATGATCCACAGCCTCGAGGAGATCGCCGCCACGGGCACCGTCAAGCTGCCCGCCGTGCGCCGCCACGCCGAGAGCGGCCAGACGGTGGTGCAGGTGTTCCCCACGAGCACCATCGACAAGCTCACCTTCGCCGGCTTCACCGCCGAGGTGTGGATGCCCCCGGGCGTCGCCCCCGACGACATGCGCAGCCACGTGGGCGCGCTGTACCGCGGCGCGCCGCCCCCGCCCGCCGTGTCGCTGGTGCTGGGCGCGGGCAACGTGGCCTCCATCGGGCCCCTCGACGTCATCCACAAGCTCTTCGTCGAGGGGCAGGTGGTGATGCTCAAGTTCAACCCGGTCAACGACTACCTGGGGCCCTTCGTCGAGGAGGCCTTCGCCGATCTGATCCGCGACGGCTTCCTGCGCACCTGCTACGGCGGCGCCGACGTCGGGGCCTACCTGTGCGAGCACGCCGAGGTGGACGAGATCCACGTCACCGGCAGCGACCGCACCCACGACGCCATCGTGTTCGGCACCGGCCGCGCCGGCGAGCGGCGCAAGCAGAAGGGCGAGGTGCACAACCCCCGGCGGATCACGAGCGAGCTGGGCAACGTCAGCCCGGTGATCGTGGTGCCCGGCCCCTGGAACGCCGCCGATCTGCGCTTCCACGCCGAGAACGTGGCGACCCAGCTGGCCAACAACGGCGGGTTCAACTGCAACGCGGCGAAGGTGCTGATCCTGCAGGACGGCTGGCCCCTGGCGGAGCGCTTCCTCGACACCCTGCGCGAGGTGCTCGCGAGCATCCCCCAGCGGGCCGCGTACTACCCGGGCGCCGAGGATCGCTACCGCGCCTTCGTGGGCGCGCACAGCCAGTCCGAGCCCATCGGGCCCGAGGGCCCGGGCGTGCTGCCCTGGACCCTGATCCCCAACCTGGACGCCACCGTCGAGGGGGAGCCCTGCTTCGGCACCGAGGCCTTCTGCGGCATCCTGGCGCAGACGGTGCTGCCGGGCGCCGACGCCCGCGGGGCACGCTCAACGCCTGCATCCTGATCCACCCCGACACCGCCGCCGCCCTGGGCCCCGCCCTGGAGCACGCCATCCGCGACCTGCGCTACGGCACCGTGGCGATCAACCACTGGCCCGCCCTGGCGTACGGCCTGGGCAGCACCCCGTGGGGCGCCTTCCCCGGCGCCACGCCCGAGGACATCCAGAGCGGCGTGGGCCACGTGCACAACGCCTACCTCATCGACGATCCGCAGAAGACCGTGATCCGCGGGCCCTTCCGGGTGAGCCCCAAGCCGCCGTGGTTCGTGACCCACCGCGGCACGGACGCCGTGGCCCGCGCGATGCTGCAGATGGAAGAGAAGCCCGGCTGGCTCAAGCTGCCCAAGGTGGTGCTCGCCGCACTCCGGGGTTGAGTCGAGGCGCCCGCCCGCCGTATGTGGGCGCCATGAGCAAAACGACGTGGCGTCAACGCCTGGGCTGGACCGGGCTGCGGACCTGGTTTGGTGCCGATCCCCGCGCCCTGGGGCTGTTCCGCATCATCTTTGGCCTGCTGGCCATGGCCGATGTCATCCGGCGCATCCCCTACATCGAGCTGTTCTACTCGAACGACGGGGTGAACCCGAACCACTGGCGGCTGTTCACCCACGCCACCGGCTACCAGTTCAGCCTGCTCTTCGGGCTGAGCCGGCCGGGCGAGGTGCTGGTCTTCTTCCTGCTCACCCTGGGCTGCCTGGCCCTGTTCACCCTGGGCTGGCGCACCAAGCTGTTCCACATCTTGTCGGCGGTGGGCATGTGGTCCATCCACGCCCGCACCCCGCTGATCGAGAACGGCGGCGACGTGGTGATGAACCTGTGGTGGCTGTGGACCCTGGCCCTGCCCCTGGGCCGGCGGCTGAGCGTCGACGCGCTGCTGGCCGACCTGCGCCGGCGCCCCGATCGCGCCGCGGGGGACCTCAACCGCGCGGGCCCGGTGGATCTGGCCGTGGTGTGGTCCATCGGGGTGACCGCGGTGCTCTGGCAGTACGCGGTGATCTACTTCTTCAACACCGTGCACAAGAACGGCGGCGACTGGAAGAACGGCAGCGCGCTGGCGTGGGTGCTGGAGCAGGACCGCATCGTCACCGGCTTCGGCCGCTGGTGGGCCGAGACGATGCCCTACTGGACCACCGAGGCCCTCACCTACGGCACGCTGATCATCGAGGGCGCCGCGGTGGTGCTGCTGCTCACGCCGGTGTTCGGCAAGTGGGCGCGGCGGATCACCATCGCCAGCCTCATCGGCTTGCACGGCGGCATCCTGCTGATGACCGACGTGGGCTACTTCTCGCACACCATGATGGTGGGCTACCTGCTGCTCATCAGCCCCGAGGACGTCAATCTGCTCAAGGGCCTGCTGCGGCGCCTCGCCCGCCGGCCGGTGCAGGTCTGGTACGACAGCGACTGCGGCGTGTGCCACCTGGCCGCGCGGATCGGCACCCGCCTCGACCGCCTCGACACCCTCACCTGGTTCGGCCGCGAGGCCGAGGCCCCGCTGCCCCCCGGCTGGACCGCCGAGCAGCTGGCCGAGACCCGCGAGCACACCCTGATCGCCGTCGAGCCCGACCGCGGGCGGGTCTACACCGGCGCGCGGGCCCTGGCCGCCGTGGTGGACGCCCTGCCCGGCGGCCGCCTGGTGGGCTGGCTGATCCGGGTGCCCGGCCTGCGCCACGCCGTCGACGCCGCCTACAGCGCCTTCGCGGCGCGCCGGCACCGGGTCAGCGCGTGGATCGGCCTGGGCGTGTGCGGCCTGGCCCCCGCCGGCACCGCCGCGGTGGCCCACGAGCCCATGCCCGCCCGCCGCAGCCTGTCGCGGGTGGGCTTCGTGGCCGGCCAGCTGCTGATCGTGTTCGGGCTGGTGTGCACCAGCTCTCAGCTGCTGGTCGAGAACCACTGGCTGCGCAAGCGGGTGCCCCACACCCAGCCGGTGTGGGCCAAGGCCTTCATCGGCTACGGCCGGTTCTTCCAGGGGTGGTCGATGTTCGCGCCCAGCGCCCCGAAGCGCGACGGCGGGCTGATCATCGAGGCCGAGCTCGAGGACGGGCGCGTCGTCGATCCGCAGACCGGCGAGGCCCCCCGCTTCGAGCCGATCAGCCAGCGCTACCAGCACTGGGACCAGTTCTGGGGCAGCTACTCCATGCGCATCGCGTCGAAGCGCAACGCCGGCATGCGCAAGTTCTTCAAGCAGTGGCTGGCGCGCCCGGGGCGCAAGCTCAAGCTCAGCGCCGACGAGCACATCGTGCGCTACAAGGTGTGGTGGCTGGGGGATCAGACGGCCGATCCGCGCACGAAGGGGCCGCCCACCGAGGTGGAGCGCTACGTGGTCATCGAGGGGCGCGTGCCCCGCCGGCCCGCCCGCAAGTAGTTTGTTTCAGGCGCTCAGCGCCAGCGGCTGAGCGCCAACGGCTCAGCGCTCGCGGCCGTCCCACTCGCTGAGCACCGCCTCACAGCCCTCGCCCCGGGCCTGGGCCCGCAGCACGTCGCTGCAGGCCGCCACGAAGTTCGGCACGTCGACGCGGGCCTCGCACTCCGCGAGGCAGGCCGCCTCGGTGCCCGCGCGGCAGGCCTCCACCGCCCCGCAGACCAGCGGACAGAAGCCCGCGTCGTGCCGCGGGAGCGGGCAGGCGCTCTCGAGCACGTCGCAGGCGGCCGCTGCGCCGACGTCGGCCAGGCAGGCCTCGATGCGGCGGAAGGCCACGCCGCCGAAGGTGCCCACGCCGTTGCGGGCGCAGCGGTAGGCGCACTCGCCGTAGCTCAAAGGCCCGGCCTGGCAGCGGCTGCTGGGCGTACACCACGCCAGGCAGGCGTCCGCGGGCGCGGTGTCGGCCAGGCAGGCCAGCCGGTCCTCGCAGCGGTCGGTGGCGTGCACGCAGGCGGTCATGGCCGGGTACCACTGGGGGTTGGCCCAGGCCTCGGTGTCGCACCACGCCATGCAGTCCGCCGGCCCGCCGCCACAGTCCGCCAGCCCCTCGCAGAGCTGCGCGCAGTCGTGGTTCGGGGTGGTGAAGCAGCGATCGGTGCCCTCGCAGGTCCCCGCCGTCAGCGTGCACGCCACGAAGGCCTGGATGCGCTCCCCGCGCCAGTGCGCGCGGCAGTCGTCCACACAGCCCTGGGGGTCGTCGATGCGGCCCAGGCAGTCGATCTGCATCTGGCACACCCGCGGGCACACGGTGCGCGCCGTCGCGCCCTGCAGGCAGTCGGTGAGATCGCCGCAGGTGGGCTGGCCGGCGCACAGCGCCGTCTGGATGTGGGCGTCGCGCTGGGTCAGATCGCCCTCGGCGCCCGCCACGCAGTGCGCGACGCACTGGGCCTCGCTCTCCTCGAGGTACAGCGCGTCGCAGGCCGCGCGATCGGCGCAGCCGCGGGCGCAGCGCTCGGCGTTGAGCCGGTCGGCCCGGGGCCGGAAGCAGCGCAGCACGTCATCGCCGCAGCCGGCGAGGGCGCCGTTGAAGCAGTTCGAGGCGTCGTCGCGCAGGCCCGAGAAGATGGCGCCCAGGTCGTCCCAGCAGGCCTCGAGGTCGGCGAACTGACCGCACGCCTCGTCGGCCACGCAGGCCGCGTAGGCCAGCACGCCGTTGGGGAACATGCAGTCGTTCACCCCGTCGCAGTCCACCTGCGCCGTCAGGCAGGCGTCCTGCTCGGCCTTGCGCCGGGCCGCGGCGGCGTCGGCCGGCGGCGCGCAGCTGGCGATGCACGCCGCGACGTCATCCGTACCGCCGCCCTCAGGATCGCAGCCCGCCCGCACATCGCAGCCCGCCACGCAGTCGGGGGCGGTGTCGGCGTACACGCAGCGGGCGAAGCGCGCCGGATCGCAGGCGCCCGGCGCCAGGCCGACCTCGGCCGCGCAGGTGGACAGCCGCTGGGCCACCACCGGATCGGCGCAGGTGGCCGGGCAGTCCGTCACGTCCACCTGGGCCCAGTCCCCGGGGCCGCAGCCCGCAGCGGTGGCGCACACCTCGGGGCAGGTCGGCGGCGGCGCCGTGGGGGGCTCGCAGGCCTGCAGCGCGTCGCAGGCCGCCGTGCTCAGGCAGGTCACCCAGCCGGCGTACTCGGGCCAGCCCCGCGCCTCGCTGCACGCGCTCGCGCAGGCGCCGATGTCGCCGCCCCACAGGTCGGCCCGGTCGCAGTCGCGGTACACCGTGCACAGGTCGAGGCAGTCGCGGATCTCGCGGGGGCCCGCGCCGCCCGCCCCGCCGCTCCCCCCAGCGCCGCCCTGGCCACCGGCGCCGCCCTGGCCACCGGCCGCGCCCGCGCCGCCCTGGCCGCCCGCCCCGCCGGCTGCGCCTGCGCCGCCCTGGCCGCCCGCGCCGCCCTGGCCGCCGGCCGCACCGGCGCCCCCTTGACCGCCCGCCGCACCGGCGCCGCCCGCGCCGCCCCCGTCCGTGCCCATCTGGCCGGGATCGGCGCCGTCTCCGCTGTCGCAGCCGCCCAGGGCCAGCCCCACGGCCAGCCCCAGCGCAGCGTGTGTCATCAACCGAATCATCTGTGGTCCTCCTGCCAGGTCACCGGCCCAGCATACGGCCCCCAAGGCGGCGGGGGCCAACCTGCCGTCCCTCTGGGACACGGGGGCGCGCGGTCGACGGGTGGGCGGGCCGCAGGGCGCGGCCCAGTGATCAGGGCGGGGTGTCCCCGAGCCCAAGCTGGGCGCGCAGGGCCTTGAGATCCTCCGCCAGGGCCGGCAGCAGGGTGCCCGCGCGGTCCAGGTCCGCCCGCGCGCCGGCGGGATCGCCGCTGGCCCGCGCCTTGGCTCGCGCGGCGAGGCTCAGCGCGAGCACCAGCCGGGCCTCGTCCTTGAGCAGCGGCGACGCGGCGGGCTCGGCCAAGGCGCCCTCCAGGGCGCTGATGGCGCCGCTGAAGTCGCGGGCCGACAGCGCCACCTGCGCGGCGCCGTAGGCCTTGCCCCCCGCCACCGCCTGCAGGCCCTGTGGGGGCGCGCCGGCGGCCACGGCCTCGGCGAAGCCCACCGGGTGCAGCGCGTCCTGGTACAGCTTGAGCTGACCCTCGGCGCCGTCCTCGATCCACACGGTGGTGGTGGCCGGCTGGCCCGTCTTGGGCCGGTAGTAGCGCACCCGGCGGCCGCCGGCGTTGGCCTGCGCCACCGGAGACTGGCCCTGCAGCCCCGCCAGCCCGGCGCCCCGGGGCGTCCCGAGCGCGGCGCGGCCGGGATCGAGGGTGAGGGTCGCGCTGGCGAGCCGGCCGTCCACGAACCAGAAGGCCGCCCCGCTCGGGGTGGCGAAGCAGCGGTCCGTGGCCGCGCAGCGCCAGGTCAGCGCCTGCACCCGGCCCCGCGCCGTGACGGACCAGGTGGCCGCCTGGGGCTGGCCCAGGGGCTTGAAGGCAGCCTTCACCGCCGCCGGATCGGCCCCCAACGCCACCCCGAAGGGCGTCGGCGCCGGATCGGCAGCGCCCGCCGCAGGGGCCGCCTGTGCCGCCCCCGCGATCAGCGCCGCGAGGGCGCCGCCGAGGGCGTAGGGGCTGATCCGGCGCAGCGGCCCCACCTCAGAAGGGCAGGAGGCAGGTGATGATGTCGAAGCACATGTCGGCCTGCTGGGCCGCCAGGATGCACTCGAGCTGCATGGTGGTGGCGTCCGGGCTCATCGCCAGGTTGCCCCGGCAGTCCGCCAGGAACTGGTCCACGCCGCCCAGGGCGACCAGCGCCTCCAGGCCGCACACCTGGATGGCCGTCAGGCCCTGCTCGCACAGGTCCTCGGGGTTCTCGATGCACTCGGTGATGGCCTGCACGTCGCAGGCGGCGTCCGCCGTGCACTCCGCCAGGTTGCCGGCGTAGGCGTCGCCGCCCAGCACCGCCCGGCCCGCGCAGTCCACGGCGCAGCGGGCGCCGTCGACGTACAGGGCGCCGTCGCCCTCACCCACCAGCCCGTCGCAGGCGCCGATGGTCCCGCAGGCCGCCACGCAGCCCTCGGGGATCTCGGCGCCGGCCTCGAGGCAGGTGGGCAGCGCCTCACAGGTGGCCAACGCGGCACAGGCCGCCTGCACCGGCGCGGCGGCCGGCTCGGCCGCACAGGCCCGCTCGCACAGGAAGGCGTCCACGTCCTCGTCGCAGCGACGCTGGGCCGCGCAGATCTCGACGCAGGCCGTCGGCGCGGGCTCGACCATGATGTCGAGGCACTCGGCCACCGGCGCGCAGCCGGCCTCGCGGCGCAGGCCGTTGAGCACGCACACGCCGGCGTCCACGTCGCCCGCGGCCTCACAGGCCGCCTCGCACGCCGCCGCGTCGTCGCTCAGGCCACAGCGCACCTGCTCGGCGCACACGGTGGCGCAGTAGGCGACGGGCTCGGCCGGCACGCAGGCCGCCAGATCCTCACAGGCCGCCGCCACGCCCAGGCCGTCGAGGCAGGCCTCGGCGCCGGCGAAGTCCAGGCCGGCCGCGCCGGTCACGCCGTCCTGCGCGCAGGCCAGCGCGCAGGCCGCCAGGGCGTCATCGTCGCCGCCGTCACAGGTGGTCTGCAGCGCGCACCACGCCAGGCAGGCGCGGGCGCCGCCCGTGTCGGCTAGGCAGTCGCTGCGGGCCGAGCAGCGCTCGGTGGCGTTCAGGCACACCGCCAGCTCGAGGGCGCTGCCCGCGGCGGCGAAGTCGGCGTCGTCACAGGTCACCTGGCAGCCCTCGGGGGTGGCCAGCTCGCAGGCCACCTGGGGCTCGCAGGTCGCCGTGCAGTCGGGGGCCGGCGGCGCGTCGCAGCGCGCGATGGCGTCGCAGCTGCCCGCGGCGCCCACGCAGGCCAGCTCGGCCTGGGTGCGGCGGCTGCCGAAGCTCGCCTCGCAGGCGGCCTCGCAGGCGGCGCCGTCGATCATCGCGCAGCCGCCCACCGCCGCGCAGTACGCGCTGCAGCGGGCCCCGGGCGCGCTCTCGGCCTGGCAGGCGGTGAGGTCGTCGCAGGTGGCCGAGCGGGTGCACTCGAACAGGCCGCGGTAGGGGTCGGTCTGGGCGGCCTCGCCGCTGGCCAGGGCCGCCTGGCAGGCCGTGCGGCAGTCCAGCTCGTTCTGGCCGGCCGGCAGCAGCCCGCACAGGTCGCTCAGCTCGCAGTGCTCACGGCAGCTGTCGGCCGCCGGCGCCGCGCTCTGGAAGCAGCCCACCACGGGCTCACCGCAGCGGTCGCCCAGGCCGGCCAGCAGGCAGTCCACCGCGCCGTCCGCGAGGCGGCGCACCACCGGGCCGGTGGCCTCGGCGCAGCCCTCGGCGGGCAGGAAGCTGCAGGCGCTCTCGGCGTTGGCCGCGCACAGGGCGTCCAGGCCCATCACCGGCGGCTGGGCGTCGGCCTCGCAGGCGGCGATGGCGTCGCAGCCGTCGGCGCCGCGGATGCAGGTGCGCAGGCGCTCGGCCCGGCGCTGGGCCAGCGGATCCTCGACGGGCGCGCGGCACGCCAGGGCGCAGTCCACGACGTCGAGCTCGGCGTCGCAGCTCTGGCGCTGGGTGCACACCTCCAGGCACTCCGACGCGCGGCGCTCCAGCACGCAGGCGCCGAAGGCGGGCTCGTCGCACACGCCGTCGTCCACCAGGGGGCCGCCACACTCCGCCAGGTGGCGGGCCGCCACGGCGTCGTCGCAGGCCGCCGCGCAGGTGTCGAACTCGGCCAGCCCGGTGGGCAGCCGGAAGGGCGCCTCGCAGGCGTCGATGGCCGCACAGACGTCCACGCAGCTCGGCAGCGGGCGCGCCGGCACGACGCACTCTTCCAGGCGATCGCAGGGGGTGATCTGCATGCACGAGCGATAGCCGCGCCAGCGCTCGTTGGTCTCGCCGTCCTCGCAGGCCGACTGGCAGGCGTCGTACGAGCCCGACCAGATGTCGTCGAGGCGCTCGCAGGTCTCGTAGACGTTGCAGATGTCGGGGCAGGTCTCGAGCTCGCGCACGCCGGGGCCACCGCCGCCCGCGCCGCCCATGCCGCCCGCGCCGCCGGCGCCGCCCATGCCGCCCGCGCCGCCCATGC
>JAUHVS010000114.1 GCA_030424955.1 bacterium
GCGCGGCATGACCGCCGGCTTCAACACCCCCACCTTCGTGGTGGACGCCCCCGGCGGCGGCGGCAAGCGCTCGGCCCACAGCTACGAGGTCTACGACCGCAAGAGCGGCGTGTCGGTCTACACCGCCCCCTCGGTCAAGCCCGGCAAGCACTTCTTCTACTTCGACCCCATCGATCAGCTCGACGCCGACGCCCAGGCCCGCTGGGCCGATCCCGCCGAGCAGGCGAAGCTGCTCGAAGAGGCGCTGGCCCTGCCCCGCCGCTGAGCGTTCAGGCGGGCGCGGTGAACAGCGGCGCCAGCCGCTCGCGCACCTCGGCGAGGAACGCAGTGAGGCCGACCGCCTCGCCGCGCCTGGCCAGCTCGTCCAACGGCAGGTCGGTTAGGCAGCGGGCTTCGCGGTGGCGGTCGCCTTCCGTGAGCGCGTCCAGCACGCGCTTGGTGCCGCGCTCGGCGTCGTCCCGGCCTGGGGCCAGGGTGTGCGCGATACGGCGTGGGTCTTTGCCCAGTCGCTTGGTCTCTGCGGTCAGCCGGGCTTGGTCCTCGGCATCAGCTGGCTCGAAGCCCACCATGTGCCACGCCTCGCGCTCGGGGTCCGGCAGCGCCAGCGCGATCGCGATTCGGCCCGCGGTGGACGCTCGGGCGTCCTCAAACGCCCTGCGCCGGGGCTTGCGGTCCAGGTCCCGGGCCAGGACGACGCCGTCCACGCCCGTGAGCGCGGCGTACACCAGCGCCTTGCGGGCCTGGGCATACTCACCCTTCTCGCCTTCGTAGCGGCCGTGGGCTGGCATCCGGACCTGGCGCTTCTTGAGGGTCGTCCACTTGATGAACGCGGTGCCGTCGTCCACCACCCAGGTCCGTTGGCTGTCGAGGATGCCGTCCAGCCATCTGACCTCGGCGACCAGGGCGCGATCGGCCAGCGCTTGAACAGAGAGCGCGTCGGCGGCCGCTTCGCAGACGACGAGGACCTTACGCATCAGCGGTCAGGACCCAGTCCTCGCCCTGCGAGCTCAGCAGTTCGCCGGTCGTGAGGACGTCGAGCAACTCCGAGGCGCGTGGGTGGTCCGCCAGCTGTCGGCAGTGGCTGGCACCATCAGCGTCCAGTGCGGTGACCCAAACCTCCTCGACCTCCAGGCTGTCCAGAAGGTAGGGGGAGTGCGAGGTGGTCAAAATTTGAAGCTCTGGGTGTCGATTCAACATGGTTCGGAGAATCCCCACCAATTCCCACTGGGCCTTTGGGTGGAGCCCCCGGTCGATGTCGTCAAGAAGCAGGACGTTCGGACAGTCCGTCAGGAGTAAGGTCAGGAGCCCAAGAGTCAGCAGGGTCCCCTCGCTGACCGCTGAAGCTGGTATCCCTTGAGCGTTTTGAAAGTCCACGAGCAGTTCGAGTCGGCTGCCCTCACTGCCCCAATCGACCGTGTGCACCCTCACGCCTCGAAGGTTCGGCATCATGCGCCTGGCTTCCCTGGCGAGTTCTTCGAGGATCGGTGACTCAGCCAACTTGAGACCAGCGATGATGTTCGCGAGGCCCTGGCCGGCAGGGCCGAGTGAGCGAGAGGCGCTCAAGGGCGCCGGTCTTGCCAACTCACGAGCGCTGAGAGAAATGCTGCGCACTCGTCCGATCCATGAAGACAGGACCTCTGGGTCTGGTGTGGGGCTCTCCTGGGGCGATTCGCCTGAGGACGCGACTGAACTTCGCCAGATGTTGGGCGGGTGTCGACTCACAACGCCCCAGAAACCTTGGCAACGCAGACCAACGCTCACGTTGGTTTCTCCACGTCGAAGCACTTCGCCAGGTTCAGGCGTCTGGGTCGGGTCGTGCCGAAAGTTGAGCTGCCGGTCCGCAAGGTCAATCGCCTCCAGCACGCTGGACTTCCCCGACGCGTTCGGCCCCACCAAGACGGTCAGCCGACCCAGCTTGATGCGGGTGTCTGCGTGGCTCTTGAAGTTCTGCAGTCGGATCTCTTCGATCACCGGCGACCTCCTTGTCGGCGCAGCATAGGCCACCCCCGCACCCGACTCCACTCGGCGCGACCCCACCGCCCGCGGCGCATCCGTTGCGTGGCGGCCGCTGTCCATGCGACACCGCCCGCGAACCACCCGCGGAGACCCCCGTGCCTTACGAGCTCTACAAGATCCTGCACCTCATCGGCCTGGCGGCCACCGTCGCTGGCCTCGCCGGCGTGGCGGCCCACACCCTCAACGGCGGCGAGAAGGGCCAGGGCTTCCGCAAGGGCGCCGTGATCACCCACGGCGTCGGCCTGGGCCTGCTGCTGTTGGGCGGCTTCGGCATGCTGGCGCGCCTGGGCATCCACTGGCCCTGGCCCAACTGGGTCATCGCGAAGCTGGGCGTGTGGATCGTCTTCGGCGGCCTGATCGCCCTGGGCAAGAAGGCCGGCCCCGCCAAGATCCTGTGGTTCGTGCAGCTTGGCCTCGTGGGCCTGGCCGCCTGGCTGGCCATCGCCAAGCCCTTCTGAGCCCCTCGGTGCGCCTCGTCGACATCGGCGTCAACCTGGCCGACAAGCGCTTCGCCCGCGACCACGACGCCGTGGTGGATCGGGCGGTGGCGGCGGGCGTCGACCGGCTGATCCTCACCGGCACCAGCCTGGCCAAGAGCCACGCGGTGGCCGCCCTGGCGGCGACCCGGCCCGGGGTGCTCTTCGCCACCGCGGGCGTGCACCCCCACGACGCCAAGGCCGCGGACGCCCACACCCTGCCCGCGCTGGCGGCCCTGCTCGACCGCCCCGAGGTGGTCGCCGTGGGCGAGTGCGGCCTGGACTACGACCGCGACTTCTCGCCGCGCCCTGTGCAACGGCAGGTCTTCGCCGATCAGCTCGCCCTGGCCCGCGACCTGGGCCGCCCCGCCTTCCTGCACTGTCGGGCTGCCTTCGACGACTTCGAGGCCCTGTGGCGCGCCCACGCAGGCGAGGGCCTGCAGGGCGTGCTGCACTGCTTCACGGGGGACGCCGCCGAGCTCGACCGCGCCCTGGCCCTGGGGCTGCACATCGGCATCACCGGCTGGGTCTGCGACGAGCGCCGGGGCCTCGACCTGAAGGCCAACGTGCACCGCATCCCCCTCGACCGGCTGCTGGTCGAGACCGACGCGCCGTACCTGACGCCGCGCACCCTGCGGCCCAAGCCCAGGGGGGGCCGAAACGAGCCCGCCCTGCTCCCGCACATCGTCGAGGTGCTCGCCGAGGCCATGGGCCAGCCCACCGAGGCGGTGGCCGCCGCGAGCACCGCGAACGCCGAGCGGCTGTTCGGGATCTAGCGGGGTCCGGCCCCTGGCGCGCTCAGTTGGGGTAGCGCCCGCCCGTCGGCCCGTCGGCCACCTCGAGCAGCAGCCGACCCACCAGATCGCAGCACATCGCCAGGCGGGTGCTCACGTCCAGGCAGCCCATGAGCTGCTGGCGGATCTGCGGATCGGAGGTCGCGTGCGCGCCCAACAGATCGGTCAGCGACGCGGGCGAGTCCGCCTGACTGAGCAGCAAGGTCAGGGCCTTCTCGGCGTCGGGCGCCTGCATCGCCAGGTTCGCCACCAGCTGGCGCAGCCGCTGATACAGCGCGTGATCGGCCGGCACCGGGTCGTCCGCAAGCCGCGCCGCGCGCACCATGCGGAAGGGCCGGTCCACGGTGAGCTCGTCGAGCAGCCGCACCCGGCCGGTGCCCCGCAGGATGATGTTCCAGCGCCCATCGCCCGTCGGCCGCGCCGCCACGATGACCCCGGCGCCCATCACCGGGTGCACCGGGGGGGCGACGCCGTCCTCGATCGGGGGCCCGTCCACCGCCGCCATGGCCAGCGCGCGGTCACCCTCGTCGAGGGCGAACTGCAGCATCTCGACATAGCGCGGCTCGAAGATGTGCAGGGGCAGCAGCGTGCCGGGGAACAGGTGCACGTCCGGCAGCGGGAAGATGGGCAGGCGGTCCAGCCGGGCGTCGGGGATGGAGCGGGGCTCAGCCATGGCAGGAGTCTAGCAGGGCCCCGAGGTCGCCGCACAGCAGCCGCCACAGGCGGCCGCCGTGGCCCGGCTCAAGGCGCCGTGCGGGTGGCGTAGGCCCGCGCCGTGTCGACGTAGTGCCGCCACGCGTAGTCGATCCAGCCCCGCTCCCGGTCCCCCACGGGCCGCACCACCTGGTAGGGGTTGCCGCGGATGAACGAGCCGGGCGGCACCTGCTTGTTGGGGGTCACCAGGGTCGCGCCGCCCACGTAGCTGCCGGCGCCCACGCGGGCGTTGTCCATGATCAGCGAGCCCATGCCCACCAGGCAGTCGTCCTCGATGATGCAGCCGTGCAGGATGCAGTTGTGCCCCACGGTGACCCGCGCGCCGACCATGGTGTCGGACTCGCCGCCGGTCATGTGCAGGGTGGAGCCGTCCTGGATGTTGCTGCCCGCCCCGATGACGATGCGCCCCTCGTCGCCGCGCAGGGTCACGTTGGGCCAGACGCTCACGTCGGGGCCCAGGGTCACGTCCCCAATGATCACCGCGCTCTCATGCACCCACGCCGTGGGGTGGATGGTCGGCCACACGCCCTTGAAGGGCTCTCCTCGTCGCTCGCTCACGCTCTGGCTCTCCCCGCCCCTTGCACCAGGGGCCCACGTGCCTACGGTTGCCCGCCATCGCGGGGGACGGCGGCCGACAGCATGGCCGCCCCGCCCCGCCTGAACAACCACCCAACCTGACCGAAGGAGGCAAGCCGTGGCCGTGGAAGCGTACGAGTTCAAGTCGGAGGCCCAGCAGCTGCTGGACCTGATGATCCACTCGATCTACTCCAACAAGGAGATCTTCCTCCGCGAGCTCATCTCCAACGCGTCGGACGCCCTCGACAAGCTGCGCTTTGAGCGGCTCACCGACGACACCCTCACCGCCGACGACCCCGACACCCCGCTGGGCGTGCGGGTGTGGGCCGATCCCGAGGCCCGCACGCTGACCGTCGAGGACAACGGCATCGGCATGAGCCGCGACGAGGCGATCCGCAACCTCGGCACCATCGCGCACTCCGGCACCAAGGAGTTCGTCGGCAAGCTCAAGGACGCCCAGAGCAGCGAGAACGCCGAGCACCTCATCGGCCAGTTCGGCGTGGGCTTCTACGCGAGCTTCATGGTCGCCGACGAGGTCACCGTGGTGACCCGCCGCGCGGGCGAGGCCACGGCCACCCGCTGGCACAGCCGCGGCGACGGCCAGTTCGACGTCGACACCGCCGAGCGCGCCACCCGGGGCACCACCGTCACCCTGCACCTGCGGCCGGTGGACGAAGACAACGGCATGGGCGACTACACCAAGGAGTGGACGCTCAAGGGCATCATCAAGAAGTACAACGACTTCGTGACCTACCCCATCGAGCTGCGCACCGAGCGCACCGAGGTGGAGCGCGACGATGAGGGCAAGCCCGTCGAGGGCGCCGAGCCCAAGACCGTCGTCGAGTGGACCGTCGCCAACAGCCAGAAGGCCATCTGGGTCCGCGATCCGAAGGACGTCACCGAGGACGAGTACACCGAGTTCTACAAGCACATCGCCCACGACTGGGAGGCGCCCTTCGAGACCATCACGCTGAAGGCCGAGGGCACCTTCGAGTACCGCGCGCTGCTGTTCATCCCGGCCCGCGCGCCCTTCGACCTGTTCTACCGCGACCAGAAGTACGGGCTGCAGCTGTACGTCAACAAGGTGCTCATCCAGGAGCGCAACGAGGACGTCGTGCCCGACTGGATGCGCTTCCTGCGCGGCGTGGTGGACTCCCCCGACCTGTCGCTGAACGTCAGCCGCGAGATGCTCCAGCAGGACCGCCGGCTGAAGGCCATCCGCAAGCGGGTGGTGCGCAAGGTGCTCGACGCCCTCGACACCATGCTCAAGGACGACCGGCCCCGGTACCTCAAGTTCTGGGAGCAGTTCGGCAAGGTCATGAAGGAGGGCGGCACCGACGCCGACTTCAAGGCCAAGGTCGAGCCCCTGCTCATGTTCACCAGCTCGACCCAGGACGAGGTCACCACGCTGGCCGAGTACATCGAGCGCATGCAGGACGGCCAGGACGCCATCTACTACATCACCGGCGAGAGCGAGGACGCGGTCAAGCACTCGCCCCACCTGGAGGCCTTCGCCGCCAAGAACTACGAGGTGCTCTACCTCACCGATCCCATCGACGAGATCCTGGTGGGCCACCTGACCGAGTTCAACGACATCCCGCTCAAGAGCGTGGGCAAGGGCGAGGTCGAGCTCGGCACCGAGGACGAGAAGAAGGCGGCCGAGGAGGCCCGGGAGCAGAAGCAGGCCGAGCACAAGGATCTGCTGGAGAAGCTCGGCGGCCTGCTCAGCGATCACGTCAAGGAGGTGCGCTTCTCGAGCCGCCTGACCACCTCGGCCGTGTGCCTGGTGGGCGGCGAGCACGACCTGTCGCCGGGCCTCGAGAAGCTGCTCAAGCAGGCCAACCAGGCCGCGCCCGGCAGCAAGCGCATCCTCGAGGTCAACCCCGACCACGCGGTGGTGACCACCCTCAAGGGGCTGTTCGAGGCCAACGCCGACGACCCCAAGCTGGGCGACTACGCGCAGCTGCTCTACGGGCAGGCGCTCATCGCCGAGGGCACCGCGCCCCCCGAGCCGGCGGAGTTCGCCCGGCTCATCGCCAACCTCATGGTGTGAGTGTGTGAGGGGCTGAGGATCAGCGGGGGGCCGAGCGCCCCTCGCGCCCTGTCAGCCCCTCCGCGTCCGCCGCAGGGCCCGCTCAGCCGGGCGCGCCCGCGCGCTGCACCAGGGCCACCGCCGCGGCCACCCAGGGCGCCGTGGCGTTCAGGCTCGGCACCAGCTCCAGGGCCTCGCCCCCCGCGCCCGTGAAGTCCTCCAGCGCGCGCATCCCGATCTCCTCCAGCGTCTCCAGGCAGTCCGCCGTGAAGGCCGGGCAGAACACCGCCAGGCGCCGCTTGCCGCCCTTGGCGAGATCCAGAATGATCTCATCGGTGTAGGGCTTGATCCACGGCGTGCGGCCGAGCCGGCTCTGGAAGCAGATGGTGTAGTCGTCGGCCCCCAGGTTGAGCTGGGCGGCGAGGGCGCGGGCGGTGGCGAAGCACTGGGCCCGGTAGCAGTTGCGGTTGGCCTCGGTGAGGGTGGCGCAGCAGTCGGCCCGCGACAGGCAGGTCACGCCGCTGTCGTCGCTCTTGGTGACGTGGCGCTCCGGGATGCCGTGGAAGCTGAACAGCACGTGGTCGGGCTTGAGGGCGTCCAGCACCGGCTGGCCCACCTGGGCGAAGGCGTCGATGAAGCCCGCGTCGTCGTAGTAGGGCGGCACCACCTGGATCCACGGGGTGTTCCAGCGCTTGGCAGCCTGGCGGTAGACCTCCTCGAGGGTCGAGCCCGTGCTGCTGGACGCGTACTGCGGGTACAGCGGGAAGATCACGAGCCGATCGCAGCCTTGGCGCCGCAGGGCGTCGAGCCCGGACGCGATGCTGGGGTTGCCGTAGCGCATGGCCAGCTCGACCACGTGATCGTCGGGCAGCTGCGCGCGCATCCCCTCGACCAGGGCGCGGCCGTGCACCAGCAAGGGCGAGCCCTCGGCGGTCCAGATCTGCTGGTAGGCCTCGGCCGACTTGCGCGGCCGGAAGGGCAAGATGATGCCCTCCAGCAGCATGAAGCGGCCCAGCGGGTTGATGTCGAGCACCCGCTCGTCGCTCAGGAACTCCCGCAGGTAGCGCCGCACGGCGGCCGGGTTGGGGGCGTCCGGGCTGCCCAGGTTGACCACCAGAACGCCGGTCTTGTGCTGCATCGTCCTCGCCTTTCCGCGCTGCTCATCTTCGCCCAGGGCGCCCAGGGCGCGCCCCACGGCCGGGCCCAGGGCATGTGGGCCCTGGGAAGGATGCCGACGGGCCCATTTGGCCGCGCGGAGCATGGGTCAGGTGAGCGGAGGGGTCAACCGGCAGGGCTGCGGCGGTCAGCCGCCCAGCAGGTGCATGAAGGACGCGCCCACGACGCCGCACGCGAGGCCCGCCAGCGTCCAGGGCGCCAGGCCCACGGGCGACAAGGGCCGGGGCGCGACATCCGCCGGCGCTGTGGCCAACGTCAAGGCCGGCAGCGCCGGGTGTGAGGTGGTGCCCTGCCCCGCAAACCACGCGCCGTCGTCGGGGCCCCCCACGCCCGCCCGCGCGGCGTCCAGGGCGTCCAGCAGCGTGTCCCCGTCGGGGTAGCGGTCGGCGGGGCGCTTCGCGAGGGCCCGCCCGATCACCGCCTCCACGGCCGCCGGCACCGCCGTGCCCCCCGCCAGCGACGGGCGCACCGGCAGGGCGTGGCGGTGCAGCCAGCGCACCCGCTCGGCGGGATCGGCGTCCACGCCCTGCGCCCGCAGGTCCTCGGCGCGGAAGGGCAGGCGGCCGGCCAGCAGCCGCCAGGCCAGCACCCCCAGGGCGTACACGTCGCCGGGCGCGCTCGCCGATCGGCCGCCCTCGCGCTCGGGGGCCCGGTGGGCGAGGCGGCCGGTGAGCCCACGGGCGGTCGGGCTGTCGAGGGCGGCGTCGATGCCAGCGTCGATGAGCACGATCTGCTCGAAGCCCCCCACCCCGGGCTGCACCAGGATGTGCTCGGCGCGCACGTCCCCGTGCACCAGGCCGCGGGCGTGCAGGGCGCCCAAGGCTGCGGCGATGGCCTCGATCACCTGCAGCGCGCGGAGCCGATCGAGGCCGCCCTCCAGGTGCAGCACGCTCGACAGCGACGGCAGGGGCAGCCAGTCGGCCACCAGGTACGGCGTGTCGTCCTCGAGCCGACCACAGCCGTGCATGGGCTCCAGGTTCGGGTGGTCGATGCCGCGGGCCACGTCCGCCAGGATCTGCAGGCGGTCGTACACCTCGGGCTCGCGGGCCTCGGGCGCGGTGAGCAGCTTCAGGGCGTGGCGCACCTCGCCGACCCCCGGGGGCTCGACCTCGTACACCCGGCCGCGGGGCCCGCGGTGCTGGCGGGCCAGCACCCGCATGCGCCCAGCGACCACCTGTCCAATGAGCGGATCGTCGGTGGCTCCGTCGAGGGTGTGCAGCTGAGCAGTCATCCCTTCCCCTCTCGCGCGTCGCTCCCTTCCCATACGGAGGGTGAACGCGCGCGCCTCGCCTGGCTGGGTGGCGGGTGACCCCCATGCCGCGGTCGGTCGCCGCTGATCAGCGGTGGACGGGGGGCGCTCAGGGGCTCAGGGGCTCAGAGCTTCTCGTAGCGGGGCGCCTGGGTCGCTGGCGTGGCCTCGGTCACCGGCGCCGCCTGGGTCGCCGGGGTCTTGGGGCGGGCCGCCGGGCGGTTGGCGCGGGTCGCCGGCCGGCGGACGGGCCGCCGCACGGGGGGCTTGGGCTGCGGCTTGGGCGGCTCCACCGCCGCCACCGGCTTGACCAGGGTGATCTCGACCGGCCGCGCGTCGCCCTCGTTGACCTCGAGCCGCACCGCCTGCGAGTGCTCCTGGTAGCCCGCCAGGGAGAAGCGCAGCTCCACCGGGAAGGCCGTGACCTCGGGCCGCCACTCGAAGGGCGTGATGCCCACGAGGTTGGCGCCCCGGTAGATCTCGGCGCCGGGCGGGGTGCTGGTGAGCAGCACCCGGTCGCGGGGCTTGCCCACCACCCGCTCCAGCTTCACGTGGCGGGCGCGATCGGCCTCGGCCGCGTTGGGCTCGAAGTCCACGTCGACGGGGGTGTAGCCGGGCAGCCGCACGGTCACCCGGTAGCCCTTCGAGGGATCCAGGCGCAGCTCAAGCGGCGTCAGCCCCTGGCTGGTCTCGCCCAAGAACACCAGGGCCTTCGAGGGGCTCGACGTGATCTGGTAGCCCCGCGCGTTGTCGGTCTCGAGGGTGATCCGCGCGGGCGGCTGGCTCGCGGCGGCGGGCGGGGGCGTGGAGCCGGTCAGCTGCCACACGGCGACGCCGCCGCCCACGATCAGCAGCGCGATGATCGCAGCCCACAGGCCGGTGCGCCGCGGGGGCAGCAGGTCGGTCTCGAGGCTGTTGGGCGCCAGGGTGTTCATGTGCCCGACGTAGTCGGGCGTGGGGCCGGCGTCGCTGGCCCCCGAGACGTCGGGGAGCGGCGTGGCCCGGTCGGCCAGGCCAGCCCCGCGCACGCCCGCGCCGTCGCCGAGGCCGAGCGCCGACGCCGGCAGCCGCACCGACGAGATCTCGCCCAGCTCGTACTGCACCTGCTGGATGCGCTGGACCACGGCGTGCACCGTCGGCGGCCGGTCCTCGGGATCCTTGGCCATGCACTCGTTGATGAGCTGGATGACCCCGGGGGTGGCGTCGGCCTCAGGGTTGACCTGGCGGAGGTTGGGCGTGGGCTGGTTGGCCTGCGCCATCATCACCGCCATGGGGGTGGCGCCGTCGAAGGGCGGCCGGCCCGCGAGCATCTCGAACAGGATGATGCCCAGGCTGTAGATGTCGGTGCGGTGGTCGATCTTGAGCCCGTGCACCTGCTCGGGGCTCATGTAGTGCGGGGTGCCGAACACGGCGCCGGCCAGGGTGAGCGTCTTCTGCTCCGCCGCGGCGTCCTGATCGCCGTGCACGATCTTCGCGATGCCGAAGTCGAGCACCTTGGCGTAGTCGGGGTCGTTGGCGACCTCGTCGATCTGGATGTTCTCGGGCTTGAGATCGCGGTGCACGATGCCCAGGTCGTGGGCCTCGCTCACGGCGCCGCAGACGTGCTCGAAGATGTGCAGCGCCCGGGGCAGGTTCAGGGGCCCGACGTCGCGCAGCAGGCTGTAGAGGCTGCGGCCCCCCAGCAGCTCCATGGCCATGAACAGGAAGCCGTCTTCCGTGCGCCCATAGTCGTAGATGGTGATGGTGTTGGGGTGGCGCAGCCGCGAGACGCTCATGGCCTCGCGCTCGAAGCGGTCGAGCAGCTGGGTGTCGCCCGCGAGCTGACGGCGCAGGATCTTGAGCGCCACCATGCGGTTCATGGAGGTCTGGCGGGCCTGGAAGACCCGGCCCATGCCGCCTTCACCGATCAGCTTTACGATCTGATACCGACCGTGGTCGATGCTCAGGCCAATCAGCGAATCATTGTTCGGTTCGTTCTGGCTCATCGATCCACGAGTCGCGACCCTCGGCCCGTCCCCGGCTACAGGCGGCCTGTCCGGGCCCCCTCCCAAGACGGCGCTGATGCTAGCACAGGTGGTCGGATCGGGGCGCGATCTTGACCGTCAGTCCTCATTTCCCGAGTGATCCCAGGCGCCAGGCGGCCCGGGGAGCGGGGTCGAGATCACGTACTCACCGCCCAGCCATCGGGACAGATCGTTGAGCTTGCAGCGCTCCGAGCAGAAGGGCCGGGCGGGGTTGTCGGTGGTGGCGGCCGGCTTGCGGCACTGCGGGCAGGGGCGGGTCTTGGGCGCCAAGGGGCTCTCCAGGTCAGGCCTTCGGGGGGCTCAGTTCAGCGGGCGGTTGCGCCCGGCACCGGGCGGGACGGCCCGCATCTGCGCGCGCCGCCGTTGGACGCGCCAGAGGGCGAAGCGGTCGCGCAGCACCTGGGGGCGCCAGGTGCCGTGGATGAGGGCCCGCGCCACGGCGATGGCGACGAGCCCGGCGAGGCCGCGGCGCATGCTCAGGAACAGCACGTCGATGACGTCGAGGGCGACGAAGAACCACACCAGGTGCCGGCCCTCGACGTTGAGCAGGGCCAGCCGCTGGCGGCCCAGGATGGCCGCGTAGACCGCCATGAAGCCGTGGAAGAGGGCCGTCGTGCCCCAGCTGTTCGCCGCGCGATCCGAGATCAGCGCCTCCGCGGCCCCGGGCCAGAGCCAGGCCAGGCTGGCGTCCAACACCCCCACCACCGTCAGCAGGATGGCCGTGAAGGTCAGCAGCTTGCGGGCCCCCCACCGGCGCTCGGCGGCCCCGGCCCCCCAGGCCACGGTCAGGGCCGACACCGCCAGGCCGATCACCAGCCCGTCGAGCAGGTGGTTGAGCCCGATGATCACCAGCGGGCCACCCACGAGCACGCCGAGGGTCTGGCCGGGCGACCGCCGCCACCAGGCCCGCACCGCCTGCTGGTTGAGCCACACGAGCAGCCCCACCACCAGCACCAGGATCAGCGCCGAGCCCGGCTCGGCCACCAGCCAGTTGAGCCAGACCG
>JAUHVS010000115.1 GCA_030424955.1 bacterium
CTTCGATCCCGACGTGCTGATCACCGATCTCGACCACCTGGGCTTCACCCCCAGCCAGCGGGTGCGCTGGGAGGCCCTCATCGACCGGCCCTTCGGGATCATCCTGCTCACGGGCCCCACCGGCTCGGGCAAGACCACCACCCTGTACTCCAGCCTGGGCGCGGTGGCCGACGACGCCGTCAACGTCATCACCATCGAAGACCCCATCGAGATGGTGACCGACCGCTTCAACCAGGTGGCGGTCAACCCGCGGATCGGCGTGACCTTCGCCTCGGCCCTGCGCACGGTGCTGCGCCAGGACCCCGACGTCATCATGGTGGGCGAGATCCGCGACACCGAGACGGCCCGCCAGGCCGTGCAGGCGGCCCTGACCGGGCACCTGGTGTTCTCCACCCTGCACACCAACGACGCCGTGGGCGCCTTTGCGCGGCTGGTGGATCTGGGCGTGGAGCCCTTCCTGGTGGCCAGCACGGTCATCGGGGTGGCGGCCCAGCGGCTCGTGCGGCGCATCTGCGCGGCCTGCGGCGAGGACGCCGCCCTGCCCGCCGACGAGGCGCGGCTGCTGGGCGTGCCCTTGAAGGACGACGCCCCCGTGCCCGTGCGCCGCGGCGTGGGCTGCGCCGCCTGCCGGCAGACCGGCTACAAGGGCCGCACCGCCTGCTACGAGCTGCTGTCCGTCGACCGGCCCCTGCGCCAGCTCATCCACAACGGCGCGTCCCCCGACGCCATCCTGCAGGCGGGCCGCGCAGCGGGTATGGTGACCCTGCGGGAGGCCGCGCTGACCAAGCTGCTGGCCGGGGTGACCACCGTGACCGAGGTGGCGCGGATCACCACGCTGATCGATGAGGGGGCCTGAGGCATGGCGAGACGCGCGGCGGTGATCGGTGGCGGCAGCTGGGGCACGGCCCTGGCCAAGGTGCTGGCCGCCAACTTCGACGAGGTGCAGATCTGGGTGCGGGAGGCCGCGGTGGCCGAGGCCATCAACCAGACCCACCGCAACCCCAAGTACCAGACCGAGATCCTGCTCCCCGAGCACCTGACGGCCACCGCCGATCTCAAGGCGGTGGTGCGCGGGGCCGAGGTGGTGTGCGTGGTGGTGCCCAGCCACGCCATGCGCGCGGTGATGGGGCACGTCGCCCTCGACCTGGCCCCGGGCGTGCCCATCGTGAGCGCGTCGAAGGGCATCGAGAACGACACGCTGATGACCATGGAGGCCCTGCTCACCGACGTCCTCCCGCGGCACCTGTGGGCGGATCTGGCCTTCCTGTCGGGCCCCAGCTTCGCCCGCGAGACCCTCATGGAGATGGCCACCGCGGTCACCGTGGCGGCGCGCTTCCACGGCGTGGCGGAGCAGGTGCAGGGCTTCTTCAGCACCGACTGGTTCCGCTGCTACTCCACCGAGGACGTCACCGGCGTCGAGCTGGGCGGCGCGCTCAAGAACGTCATCGCCATCGCGGCGGGCGTGGCCGACGGCATGGGCCTGGGGCACAACAGCCGCGCGGCCCTCATCACCCGCGGCCTCGCCGAGATCTCGCGGCTGGCGGTGAAGCTGGGGGCCAACGCGCAGACCCTGGCCGGGCTCGCCGGCATGGGCGACCTGGTGCTGACCTGCACCGGCGGCCTGTCGCGCAACCGCCACGTGGGCGTGGAGCTCGGCAAGGGCAAGACCCTCGACGAGATCCTCGCCGGCATGAACCAGGTGGCCGAGGGGGTCAAGACCGCCCGCAGCGCCCACATGCTGGCCCTGCGCGAGGCCGTCGAGATGCCCATCACCCATGAGGTCTACCGCGCCCTCTACGAGGACAAGCCCGCCGCGCAGGCCCTGGCCGACCTGATGGGCCGCCGCCTGAAGCACGAGCGCACCGGCTGATGGGCGGCCGGTCGCGCCCCCGGTGGGCGATCTCCCTGGGCCTGGGTGTGCTTGGCCTCAGCCTCCTGGCGGGCGTCGCGGCCCCGGCCGCCGCCGCCCCGCCCAAGGTGCGCGCGGACGCCATCCGCCCGCGGGCGGCGCAGATCTACCCCGACAGCGATCCCTGGGCCGGCGTGAAGCGCCGGGTCGAGGTGCTGATGGGCGTGTACCTGGTGGATCCGCCGCGCCGGCACGCCAGCGAGCGGGTGCACATCACCAAGGGCAAGCGGGTGCGCCTCGATCTGTGGGTGCCCGTGGCGCGCCTCAGCGACGCCGAGCTCAAGACCCGGGCGGTGGAGTGGCTGGTGTTCGGGCGCACGCGCTTCGCCACGGGCGTGCGCGGGATCTTCAGTGAGATCAACGGGATCGACGAGGTGGTGCTGGTCTTCCACGAGGTGATCCGCCCCGACAACAAGGGCCGGCGCCGCAACGCCGCCAAGGCCGAGCAGATCAAGCGCTACCTGGCGATCCGCCTGTCGCGGGCGAAGTTCATCCGCTTCAACCCCGCCCCCGCCGAGGGCTGCGTGGCCCGCGGCGACTGCTCGGCGCTGTTCCGCAGCGCCTTCGACGAGGCCCGGCTGGACCGCAAGTACACCGCCGCGCGCCGCGCCGAAGACGAGTAGGCGCCGGGCGCACAGCCCCCGTTGCGCCCCGCCGCGGCACGGGGCATGGTGCGCGCCCTGGCCGCAGGGCGCGGCGTGGCCCCCGGAGGCGCGGCATGGCCGCCACCCCCCCCGAGCAGTGGACGATCCGGCGGGTCCTCACCTGGACCACCCAGTTCTTCGAGCACAAGGGCCTGCCCTCGCCGCGCTTCGACGCCGAGCTGCTCATCGCGGACGCCCAGGGCATCGACCGGCTGCGGGTCTACCTCGACATCGACAAGCCCCTGCGCCCCGAAGAGCTCGCCGAGATCCGCGCCCGGGTGCAGCGCCGCGCCGCCCACGAGCCCGTGGCCTACATCACCGGCACCCAGGGCTTCTGGTCGCTGGACCTGGCCGTCGACGCCCGCGTGCTCGTGCCGCGCCCCGAGACCGAGCTGCTGGTGGAGCGCGCCCTGGCCCGGCTCACCGGCGCCGTAGACCCGGTCGTCGTCGACGTCGGCACGGGCAGCGGCTGCGTCGCCCTGGCCATCGCCCAGGCCCGCCCCGACGCCCAGGTCATCGCCGTGGATCTGTCGGGCGACGCCCTGGACGTGGCCGAGGCCAACCGCGCGGCCCTGGGCCTCACCAACGTCACCCTGCGCCAGAGCGACGTGCTGGCCGCCGTGCCCGAGCGGGATCTCGCGCTGGTGGTGAGCAACCCGCCCTACATCCCCACCGCCGACGTGGCGGGCCTGATGGCCGACGTGCGCGCCCACGAGCCCCACCTGGCGCTGGACGGTGGGCCCGACGGGCTGGTGATCATCCGGCGGCTGATCGACCAGGCCGCCGAGCGGCTGCGCCCCGGCGGCGGGCTGCTGATCGAGATCGGCTACGACCAGGGCGACGCCCTGCGCGCCTTGCTCACAGGCGACCCCCGGTGGACCGGCGGCGTCGTTCTCCCTGATCTCGCCGGCCACGATCGGGTGGCCGAGGCCAGCGCGGCGACGCCCCCCGAGGCGCCAGCCGGTTGATCTGTGGACCAGAGCGGGCTAAGAACCGCCCACGTTTTGCGTAAGGGTCTGTCCATGACCGACGAGAACCGGCCGCTCGACCGCGTGGGCCGCGCCCATGAAGCCGATTACTTTCGGGCCCACAACCGCGAGCTCATCGACGCGCTGCGCGTGCGCCTGGAGCGCCGCGACCGCGCCACGTCCCTGGCCGAGGCCACCCACATCCACGACGACGACCTGCTCGATCGCGTGGCGGGGCAGGGCATCGACGCCGACTCGATGGCGGTGATCCACCTGGTGCCCCTGCTGCAGGTGGCCTGGGCGGACGGCGAGATCCAGCCCGACGAGAAGGACCTGATCCTCGAGGCCGCGGCCCTGTACGGCATCAAGGCGGGCCCCGCCCGCGAGCGCCTGGACGCCATGCTCGTCGCGCCGCCCTCGGCGGCCTTCGTGGACGCCGCCCTCGACTTCATCAAGGCGCTGCTGGCCGCCCTGCCCGCCGTCGAGGCGGAGCAGGCCTGCGAGAACATGGCCACCCTCGCGCTGCACGTGGCCGAGGCCAACGGCGGCCTGTTCGGCCTGATCGGCAAGATCGAGGACAGCGAGAAGAAGGCCCTGCACGCCCTCGCCCAGAAGCTCAACGACCAGTACCCCCACGCCGCGCAGCGCCTCCTCAAGCGCATCTGAGCCGGCGGCGCGATCGCGGCTGGCCCACCGCGGGCCTCTGCGACAGACGCGAGGGGGGCCTTATCGCGCCCTTGCGTCGGCCCCGCGCCCAGGCGATCCTCCCCTCGGCCAGTCGCCTCGGGCCCGCCGATCCGACCCGCCCAAAAAGTTGCCTGCCCTGATCGGGTGGCCTATACCTTTCAAACCCCCGGGGCTGCCTCAAGAGGGCATGAACCCGACTGATTCCCGGTCCTCTCGTCCCGATGACGAGCGTGGGTGCAAGGGCACCGCCGGGCGTGTCTGCGTGAGGTCGCGGTGAAGAAGACCGACGAGAAGCACACGACGACGACCACCACGGTCGAGACCGTTTCGGCGCCCCCGGTGCCGAGCCTGTCGTCGGTGCTGTCTGCCGAGGAGGAGCGAGTGGTGCGCATGCGGAGCGGAGCCACCGTCCCAGCGACGGAGACCTTGGGCAGCAAGCTCGATGGGGTCGCCGAGGGGGTCCGCGACGAGGTCGCCGCCCGCCTGGCCCTGATCGAGGCCGAGCTGCTCAGCCTTCAGCCCACCGTGGACGCCGCGCGCACCCAGCGCATCGTCGACGTGCTCAAGGGCAAGGACCAGTAGCCCCCCGGCCGGTGCGCCCGCCGCACACCCCGTGCGCGCGGACGGCCCACCGCCGGCCACGCCCCCGCTGAGGCCGCGCCCCGTCGGCGTGCGCCCCCGGCCGACGCCGCCGTTGGCCCCACCCACCCATCGCCAGCCGCCTGCCGCCGCCCCCGGCGCCGCCCCGGTGCGCGCCCGTCACGGGATCAGCGCCCGCCGCGCCCCTGGCCCCGCGCGGGCCCGCCCCGCGGGTCGACGCCCACTGGGATTGGCCCCCGGCCCGATCCAGACGGTATACCTGACAGCGCCGCGGGCTCACTGGGCGCCGGCCCCTCCCATGGACTTCTGACAGGGCACGTCATGCTGGCCACGCTCCTCCGCCTCCCGCTGCTCCTCGCGGTGCTCGTCAGCGCCGCCTGGGCGCAGACCACGCCCCGCGTGCTGGTGATCTTCGACACCTCGGGGTCGATGCTCTGGGACTACATCGGCGAGAACGACTGCCGCGGGGACGGCAGCGCCGACTTCCCCCACACCAACCCCGCCTGCCAGGTCGGCAGCCGCATGTTCCACGCCAAGCAGGCGCTGGCCGGCATCGTGCAGCAGACCAACGGCGTGGAGTTCGGGCTGATGCGCTACGGCCAGCTCGAGCCCGGCGACGCCGGCTTCGGCCGGGTGCAGCAGCAGGTGGGCGCCCAGTACCGCGACGGCGCCAACACCATCCTCGACATCAACTACGACGGCTCCAGCAACGGCTGCGGGCCCGCCGACCGCCTCGTGGATCCCGGCCCCGGCAGCCGCGCCGAGGTGCTCGGCTGGCTCGACGGCAGCGAGCGCTACCCCGCCGACAAGGAGCTGCGCGCCAACGGCTACACGCCGCTGACCATGAGCATGCAGAGCGCCCGCGAGGCCCTCGCCCAGATCATCGCCGACGATCCCGAGGTGGACTGCCGGCCGTACTACGTGCTGCTGCTCACCGACGGCTACCAGCAGTGCCCCGGCGAGGACGCCGCCAACGCGGCCTACCGCGCCCAGGTGGCCAACGAGCTGGTGGGCATCGCCGAGGATCTGCGCGCCCTGCGGGTGCAGGGCCAGCGGGTGGACGTGCGCACCTTCGTGGTGGGCTTCGGCCCGGGCACCGCCTTCGCCACCGAGCTCGACGAGCTCGCGCGGGCCGGCGGCACCGCCGTGGACGCCAACGGGCGGCCCGATCTGCTCAACGGCACCGCCTACCAGGCCAACGATCCCCAGGGGCTGGTGGCCAACCTCGCCGCCGCCGTGGGCAACGCGCGCCCCCGCGAGCTGTGCGACGGCGAGGACAACGACTGCGACGGCCGGGTGGACGAGGACTTCCCGCAGCTCGGCCGGGTCTGCACGGTGGGCAGCGGCGCCTGCACCCGCGACGGCGTGATCGTGTGCGCCCCCGACGGCAACGGCGCGGTGTGCAGCGTGGGCCCGGGCGACGCCGGGGTCGAGGGCTGCAACGGCCGCGACGACGACTGCGACGGCCAGGTGGACGAGGGCGTGCGCAACCGCTGCGGCGACTGCGGCCCCGAGCCGGGCGAGATCTGCAACGGCGACGACGACGACTGCGACGGCGCGGTGGACGAGGGCACCGAGAACGCCTGCGGCGAGTGCGGCCGGCTGCCCCAAGAGGTGTGCAACGGCCGCGACGACGACTGCGACGGCCGCACGGACGAGGGCACGCTCAACGCCTGCGGCGAGTGCGGCCAGGCCCCCGTCGAGGTCTGCAACCCCGGCAACGAGTGCGTCGACGACGACTGCGACAACCGCATCGACGAGGGCCTCAACTGCCCCGCCTGCAACTGCCAGCCCCAGGTGGAGCAGTGCAACGGCCGCGACGACGACTGCGACAACGAGATCGACGAGGGCGTGCTGAACCGCTGCGGTCAGTGCGGCGCGGAGCCCGCCGAGATCTGCAACGGCCTGGACGACGACTGCGACGGCAGCCTCGACGAGGCCTTCCCCGAGGCCGGCCAGCGCTGCGGCGAGGCCATCGGCGTGTGCACCCAGGGCAACTTCCGCTGCGTGAGCGGCGCGCTGGTGTGCGGCGGCGGCAACGCCCCCAGCCAGGAGGTCTGCGACGACCTCGACAACGACTGCGACGGCCAGGTGGACGAGGGCGCCGCCAACGCCTGCGGCTGGTGCGGCCCGCCCCGCATCGAGGTCTGCGACAACATCGACAACAACTGCGACGGCAACACCGACACCGGCGGCGATCTGTGCCGCCAGCCGGCCTCCTGCGTGAACGGCGAGTGCGCCCCGCCCTGCGAGAACGGCGAGTGCTTCAACGGCCGCATCTGCGTCAACCAGGTGTGCGTGACCCCCTGCCGCAACACCGAGTGCCCCGACGGCTGGGTCTGCCAGGACGGCACCTGCAACGATCCCTGCGTGGGCATCCCCTGCGACGACGGCACCTACTGCTCGCTGGGCCGCTGCCTGCCCACCGACTGCTTCGATCCGGCCAACCCCTGCCCCGCCGACCAGTTCTGCGCCGACGGCCGCTGCGTGCGCGATCCCTGCGCCGACGCCACCTGCGCCGCCGGCCAAGGCTGCATCGACGGCCGCTGTATCGACGCCTGCGCCAACGTGCGCTGCACCGACGGCACCCTCTGCTACAACGGCGAGTGCGTGCGCGATCCCTGCGCCCGGGTGAGCTGCCCGTTCCCCTCGACCTGCGTCGAGGGCCGCTGCACCGACGATCCCTGCTTCGAGGTGGACTGCGACGTGGGCTTCATCTGCGCCGGCGGCCGCTGCCTCGAGGACCCCTGCCACCGGGTGACCTGCCCGGGCGGCGCCCTGTGCCACCGGGGCCGCTGCGCCGATCCCGGCAGCGGCCAGGGCGCCACCACCGATCCCGGCGATCCCACCCCTCCGGGCGCCGCCGCGCCTGACATGGGCATGGGTCAGCCCCGGGTGGCCGACGAGGGCTGCTACTGCGACGCGAGCCCCCGCGGGCGCCCCGGCAGCGGCGCCTGGCTGGCGCTGTTTGGCCTGCTCGCGCTGGGACTTAGGCGCCGGCGCTTGCCCTGAGCGGCCGCAGTCGGCAAGATGCGCCGCTTTGCTTCGAAGTCTGGAGGCCGATCATGGCCGTGACCCCCCTCAACCCCGTCAGCCTGACGGGTGCCCAGCGGCGCCACCTGCGCGGCCTGGGCCACAGCCTGCACGCCATCGTGCAGGTCGGTCAGCATGGCGTCACCGACGGCGTCATCGCGGCCACCCGCGAGGCGCTCTCGCGCCACGAGCTGATCAAGATCTCGGTGGGCCGCGACGGCCCCGTGGACCGCAAGACGGCCCCGGTGATGATCGGTGAGGCCTGCGGCGCCCATGTCGCCCAGGTCATCGGCCGCACGGCCCTGCTGTACCGCCGCCGCCACGACGATCCCGCCATCTCGCTGCCCGGCGCCTTCGAGGAAGGCCCTCGCCCCAGCGAGGTGACCGACGAGGAGCCCGCACGATGATCCTTCAAATGGACGGTCAGCACCCGTCGCCGTACCGCATCGAGCGGGTGGTGACCTTCCTGGAGGATGACGGCGTCATCGCCCTGCCGACGGACTGCACCTACTCGCTGGCCTGCCTGCCGAGCCGCAAGACCGCCGTCGACAAGCTCATCGCCCTGCGCCGCCTGGACGCCAACAAGCCCCTCGCGCTGATGTTCCGCGACCTCAAGCACGTGGCCGAGTACGCGCAGGTGGACGACAACGCCTTCCGCCTGCTGCGGCGGCTGGTGCCCGGCCCCTACGTGTTCATCCTCGAGGCCAACCGCAAGCTGCCCCGCTTCATCGGCGACAAGCGCAAGCGCATCGGCTGCCGCGTGCCCGATCACGGCGTGCCCCAGGCCATCATCGAGGCGGTGGACATGCCCCTCATCGTGACCAGCGCCATCGATCCCGACACCGAAGAGCAGATGATCGATCCGTGGTCGGTCGAGGCCGTGTTCGGCCACGGCCTGTCGGCTGTGCTGGACTGCGGCGACGTGCCCGGCGCCTTCAGCAGCGTCATCGACCTGAGCGGCGAGACCTACGAGGTGCTCCGCGAGGGGATGGGCGACGTGAGCATGTTTCGCGCCGGGAGCTGATCCCGCCCCCTCGCCCTACGGGGCGCTGATCGAGCGCGCCCCCCGCGCCGCGCCCACCGCCCCCGACGGCGGCGACCCGGGCGACGAGGCCCCCCGCACCCCGGGCGGGCCACCCCCCAACAACATGGACGTGGACTGACGGCCGTCGGCTGTGGCGGGGCGATCCCGCGGGCCTCAGCGGGCCCGCGCGGGATCAGCGCGGTGGGATCCGCGCGGCGGGATCCGCGCGGTGGGGGTCAGTTCCGCGGGGGCAGGCAGGCCGCGAAGCCCTGGAAGGGCGTGCAGACCGTGTCGGGCACGGCCGCGCAGTCCTGGGCGCCCTGGCAGGCGATGGTGCAGATGTTGTAACCCTGCGCGCCGCCCTCGAAGGTCCAGCACACCGCCGCCTCGGCCACGCAGTCGTCGTCGCTGTCGCACAGGCTGCCCAGGGGCACCTCGCCCCGGCCCTCGATGGCCGCGCAGGCGCCCGTGGCCTCGTCGCAGGCCGCCCGAAGGGGCTCGGTGCGGCCGCACTCGTTGCCAGCCACGGTGCAGGCGTCGTCGTTGTCGGTGAGCGTCACCGCCAGGCTGTAGGCCGTGTCGGCCAGCATGTCGGACGAGAACTGGTCCACCTGCACCTGGTAGGTGCCCGGCGCGATCCAGCGCGCCCGCGCCACCTCGGTGGTCTGATCGGGGCTGGTGGCCTCGGCCACGGGGGCCCCCGCCGCGTCGTAGACGTACACGTCGATGTCGACGCCCGAGCGGAAGCTCACCGACACCTCCAGGGTGTGCGCGGCCTGCTCGGGGGTGACCTCGAAGGTGAACCAGTCGGTGTCGGCGTCGCAGGTGTTCAGGCCCTCGATGGCCACGCCGTCCGTGGGCACCGCGGGGGCGCCCTCGGCCCGGCCGTTGTCGGTGTAGGGCGCGGGATCGTCTCCGCAGGCCGGGCCCTCGCCCACCAGCCCGCAGTAGCGGCCGAAGGGCGTGACCTGACAGGCCTCGCCCGCGCCGTCGCAGTCGGCGTCGCCCCGGCACTCGCCGCGGATCTCGCAGGTGCGGGCCTGGCAGGTGCGGAACGCGCTGCAGTCGTCGTCGCTCTCGCAGGGCGGGAAGCACACCGCCGACTGGTTGCTGATGGGCACGCAGGTCGCGCCCTCGCCCAGGGCCGCGCAGCCGGCGTCCCCCTGGCACTGGATCGTGCACACGTTGTCGTGGCCGCCGGCGCCGCCGGTGTAGCAGAGCTGGGCGTCGGCGCCGCAGTCCTCGTCGCTGTCGCAGCGGCCGCCCAGGGCCACCGGCGAGGGCTGATCCACCGCGCGGCACACGCCCGCGTCGCACACCGGCAGGCCGGCGCTGACACAGTCGCGGTCCACCTGGCAGGCGCCCGAGCGCCCGGCCAGCTCCAGGGTGAAGTCGATGTCGGCCAGGGCCGGCCCGTTGTCGTTGAAGGCGAACACGCCCGCGCCGTAGCGCCCCGCCGGCAGGGCGGTGAGGGTCAAGCGCTCCGGGTTGGTGCGGCTGTCGCCCTGGGCGACGTCGATGATGGCGCCGGTGTCGAGATCGGTGACCAGCAGGTCGAGATCCTTGCCGGCGTCGAAGCTCAGCAGCAGATCGATGGTGTCGCCGTCGTTGGCCTCGAAGGCGAACCAGTCGCGGTCGCCGTCGCAGGTCACGCCCCGCACCGAGGCCGGGATCTCGACCGGGGTCGCCTGGTCGTCGCGGTCGTTGGGCTCGTTGCGGTCGGCCCCGCACTCCGGCACCACGAAGGGCACGCACTCGCCGGCGCTGCGGCGGCACACCTGGCCCTCGGCGCACTGGCCGTCGGTGCGGCAGCCGCCCTGCACCGCCAGGGCGTAGTAGGTGGCCTCGCCGCGGTAGCCGTTGACCCGCACGAACCAGGTGCCGTCCGCCGGCGCCACGAAGGCCAGGCTCTCCTCGCCGATCTCGCCGGCGCTGTCGCCCACGATCTCGCCGTTGGCGTCGAGCAGCGACAGGTCCAGATCGGTCTCGACGGGATCGGCCAGCAGGGTCACCGTGATGGCCTGGTTGGCGGCCAGGGGCAGGGCGAACCAGTCCTCGCTGTCGGGGCAGATGAAGAGATCCTGGCGGGCGAAGCCCAGCTCGATGGGCTCGGCGCCGTCGGGCCCCTGGTTGGGGTACAGGTCGTCCTCGTTGCCGCAGCTGGGCGGCGGCACCGCCTGATCGGGCGCGGGCCCGGCGTCCGCCATCACGGCCGCGTCGGCCATGGGGGCCGCGTCGTCCATGGCGACGGCCTGATCGGCCTCCCGCGCGGGGGTCTCTTCGGTCTCATCGATGCATCCGCCAAGGGCCAGCGCGGCCATCAACGTCGCCCACCGCAGGTGCTGCAGGTTCAAAGTGTGTCCTCGATTGCTTGCTGTGTGCGCCCTGTTAGCAAGGCACGTTCCAGGCGCCGCGTGCGTCCACGCACGGGCCCGCCCGACGGCGGCCCGGGGACGATGCCTCAGGCGGCGCCTTGGCCGCACGGGATCCTGAGCCTGCGCCTAGGCGTCGGCCAACCAGGGCGCCAGGACCCCGGGCAGGTTGTGCAGCAGATCCGCCTTGTCGAGGTGGGCCGCGAAGGGGCCGTCGGCGGGGATCACCGCGCTGCTGATGAGCAGGATCGGCCCGTCGAAGCCACCGTCGCGCAGCCGCTGCGCGAAGGTGGGGCCGTCGCAGCGGGGCATGTGGTGGTCGGTGATGACCAGATCCGGCGCGGGGCCGTCGCGCACGGCGTCCAGCGCCGCCTCGCCGTCCAGGGCCGTGATGAGCTCGATGTGGGTGAGGCGGTGGCGGCGCAAGAGCCCGCGCACCAGCAGGTGCAGGTCGATGCTGTCGTCCACCAGCAGCAGGCGGCTCATGGCAGCCCGCGCGTCAGGGACACGTGATGCTGGCGCCACGCACGTCGAGGGCGCCGTCCACGTCCCCGATGATCACCACCATGCCGCCGTTCTCGGCGGTGCCGTTGCCGTCGGCCACGTCGATGGCGCCGCCGGCCTCGACCCGGATGCTCGGCGCGCGCACGCGCACCATGCCGCCGCTGCCGGCGCCGCCGCGGTGCCTCTTCGATCGGCCCCGGCTGCCGGCCCGCCGGCCCATGGCCCGATGGGTCGCCCTCGGCGCGTTGCTGCATGTCTCGGTGACGCCCGGCTGCGGCGACCCGGGCCATGACGAGCGCCTGGTGAAGTGGGCCGTC
>JAUHVS010000116.1 GCA_030424955.1 bacterium
CTTCGCCCACGCCCTCGACCCGCACGTTCGCCGGCACGTCGGCCACGATCTTCAGCCCGAAGTTGGGCCCCTGGTCGGTGTTGTCGCGGGCCGCGATGCGCAGGTTGGCCCCGTCCAGGGCGCGCACCCGCAGGGCGTCGGCCATGGTCGGGCCGATGTCGTTGCCCACCAGCGTCACGTCCACGTTGGCCAGCAGGGCGTCGCGCACGGTGACGTCGACGCCGTAGCTGCCCATGCCCACCACGGTGTTGTTCTGCGCGCTGATCTGGCCGGTCACCGTGGCGCCGGGCTGGTCGCTGTCGAGGGTGAGGCGGACGCCCGCGCCGAAGCCGATGTCGTTCATGTCGCCCACCACGTTGTCGTCGGCGCGCAGCTGCGCGGTGGTGTCGCCGTCGCCGGCGTCGAGGCTGATGCGGTCGCCGAGCCAGCCCGACACGGTCGCGCCGACCACGGCGAAGTCGACGACGGCGGGATCCCCGTCGCCCGCCATGCGGATGGCGTTGTCGCCCCCGTTGCCCGTGAAGGTGCCCCCGATGACGCGGGCGGTCAGGGTGTCCAGGCCCGCCAGGCGCACGCCGTCGGCGACGCCGCTGATGTCGCGCAGCACGGTGTCCTGCAGGGTGATGGTGCCGGCCGCCGAGCCCGCGATGCCATCGACGCCAGCGGCGAAGCCGTCCGCCTCCAGGCGGATCACCGTCAGGTCGATGGGCGCCGCGAGGCTGAGCGCGATGACGGCCGCCTGGGGCTGCGTCACCCGCCAGTCGCTCAGGGTGGCGGCGCGCAGGGCGGTGCGGGCGAGCCCGTCGGCGGGGGTGCCCACCAGCAGGGCGTGGCCCGACAGCCCGGTGATGGTGGCCCCCAGCACCTGGAGCGACCGCACGTCGCTGCTCTCGGGCACCACGATGCCGTCGCCCAGGCCCGTATCGATCTGCAGGCCGTGGATGGTCAGGTCGCCGCCGCGGATGCGCACCGCGGCGTCGCCCGACCGCGCGATGCTCAGGCCGGCGTCGTCGCCCAGCGCACCAAAGGTGAAGGTGGCGTCGGGGGCGTCGAGGTTCACGCTGTTGAAGCCGCCCTGGATGGTGGCCTCGGTGACGGTCAGCGCCAGGGCGCCGGCCTGCACGCTGAGGCCGGACTCCGAGGGCTCCTCGATGGTGGCCGAGGCGATGGTCACGGCGCCGCTGGTGTCGAAGGAGACCAGCCCGCCGCTGATGCTACCGATGCTCGTCAGGCGGTCGATCTCGAGATCGGCGCCCGGCACCGAGAAGAGCTCCAGGCCTGCGCCGCCGCTCGAGTCCAGGACCAGGCGTCGGCCCTCCACCACGGGGATGCGGTTGATGAGCAGGCTGGTCCCGAAGGTGGTCAGGGCGAGATCGTCGAGGGTGATCACGGCGTCGGGTCCGTTGCTGTTCATCACCACCCCGCCGCCGGCGCGGTCGAGGCAGCGCCACCCGGCCAGGCGCATCGTGCCCGTGACGTCCTCGAACCGGGTCAGCTCGCCCTGGATGTTCTCGAGGGTGAAGTCCTCGAGCACGACCCCGTGGAGCTGCACGCCGAAGAGCAGGGTGCCCGTGTTGCGGAACGCGAAGCGCCGCACGGTCACGTCGCTGTTCAAGAAGAGCGCCCCGGCGCCGTCGGCGGTGATGACGGGGCGCTCGCCCTCGGCCAGGTTCAGGTTGACGCCCCGCCTGATCGCCGTGGCGCCCAGGAGCTCGATGCCCGCGGGCACCTGCTCGCTGTTGGCGACGATGGGCTGGGCGCTGGCCTGCACGTACACCGTGTCGCCCGCCTCGGCGACGAAGAACGCCTCGGTCAGGGTCGCGAAGGGGGCGTCGATGCGGCCGTCGCCGGAGAGCTCGCCGGCGCGCACGAACCACACGCGGTGCTCGACGACGAGGGTGAGCCGCGCGGTGCTCTCGGCGCCGCTCGGATCCAGCACGGTGAAGTCGACGGTGTCCTCACCGATGAAGCCCGCCGGGCCGTCGTAGGTGAAGCTGCCGTCCGCGGCGATGGTGATCTCGCCGCCCTCGGCGGTGGCGAACACGCCAGCGCGCGCGGTCAGGGCGTCCCCGTCCACGTCCAGGGCGCGGCTGAGCAGGGCGCCGGGCAACACCAGGAACGGGGCGTGCCCCACGATGTTGGCCAGGCGCACCGGGGCCGCGACCGGCGGATCGTTGACGGGCAGGATGCTCAGGGGCGCCACAAACACGGCGCTGTCGTCGGTGCCGTCGTTGACCTGCAGGTTGACCCGCAGGTCGCCGTTGAAGTCCTGGGTGGGCGTGATGACCTGACCGCTCACGGTGTAGTCGTCGCCGGGCAGCACCCGCAGCGTGAAGGCGTCGCTGTCGACGTCGCGCACGATGAGCTGGTCGACCTGGAAGGTGAAGGGGGCATCCTCTGGGCTGTCGAGGACGCTCTGCAGCGCGTCGATCACGGGCGGATCGTTGACCGGCGTGACCTGCAGCGTGAACCCGAAGGGCTGGCTGTCGCCCGTGCCGTCATTGACCACCAGGGTGACCGTCAGCGCGCCGTTGAAGTCCTGCGCCGGGGTCACGGTCGCGCCGTCGGCGCTGTAGTCGTCGCCGGGCAGGATCCGCACGGTGAAGAAGGCCGGATCGCTGTCCACGTCGTTGACGGTCAGGGCGTCCAGGGCGATCACATAGGGCGTGTCCTCGGGGGTGGTGGCGTCGCCGAGCTGGCCCTCCACCACGGGCGGATCGCCCACGGGCAGCACGTTGATCTCCACGGCCACGGGGGTCTCGGCGCCGTCGGCGTCGGTCACCACCACCTGCACGACCAGCACGCCGCTGAAGTCGGGGGCGGGGGTCACGGTGAGGCCGTCGACGGTGTAGCCGTCGCCCGGCAGCACGGTGAGGGTGAGGCCCGCGGGATCGCCGTCGTCGGCCACGATGAGCTGGTCGAGGCTCAGGGCCACCGGCTCGTCCTCGGCGCTGGTGATCTGCACCTGGCCGCCCACCTGCGGCGGGTCGTTGACGGGGGTGACCACGATCTCCAGCGGGTAGGGGGCCGAGGTCAGGCCGCCGCCGTCGGTGACGGTGACGGGCACCGTCAGCACGCCGAAGAAGTCGAGATCAGGGGTCACCGTGAGGCCGTCGAGGGTGTAGTTCGCGCCGGGCTCGGCCGCCAGCGCGAGGGCCTCGATGGGGCCATCGTCCAGCACCTCGAGCTGGTCGACCGCCAGCTCGATGGGGGCCTCCTCGGCGGTCTCCATCTGCACCTGGCCGCCCACCTGCGGCGGGTCGTTGACGGGGGTGACCACGATCTCCAGGGGGTAGGGCGCCGAGCTCAGGCCGCCGCCATCGGTGACGGTGACGGGCACCGTCAGCGTGCCGACGAAGTCTGGCGCGGGGGTCACGGTGAGGCCGTCGAGGGCGTAGTCCGCGCCGGGCTCGGCCGAGAGCACCAGGGCCTCGATGGGGTCGTCGTCCTCGACCTCGAGCTGGTCGATGGCCAGCGCGATGGGGGTGTCCTCGGCGGTCTCCACCGGGCCCTGGCCGCCGATGACGGGGGCGTCGTTGACTGGGCCGATCTCGAGGCGGACGGTGGCCGGGGCCGAGCGCAGATCGGCGCTGTCGATGGCCACGAAGGTGAACTGGTCGTCGCCGAAGTAGTTGGCGTTGGGGGTGTAGGTGACGGTGGCGCCGTCCCCCGCCAGCGCGCCGTGCAGGGGCGCATCGACGATCGCGAAGGTGAGCGGCTGGTCCACCGGATCGCTGCCCGTCAGCGTGATCTCGACGGGCACGTCCTCTTGGGTCGGGACGTCCTGGTCGTCCGCGCTGGGGGGCTCGTCCTCGACGCACAGGCCGGTGATCTCGTCGCAGCGCTGCGGGCGCCCGTCGAGGGGCGGGCACGGCGGCAGCCCCACGCCGCACTGCGGGCCCATGTCGGCCTCCGGCCCCAGGTCGGGGGCCGGGCCATCATCAGCGGCTGTCATGTCGAGGCCCTGATCGGCGGCCGGGCCGTCGTCGGCGACCGGGCCCCGGTCAGGCGCGGGGCGCCCGTCCGGCCGGCCCGCCTCGGTGACGTCGGCGTCCAGCGGCACCCCCCCGTCAAAGGAGGCGGGGGTGTCGTCGTCGTCGGCACAGGCGACGGTGAGCAGGATCAAGACCAGCGGCCAGGCCGCCTGTCGGAGGGTGCGGTACAGCAAGGTGGGATCTCCCCGGCACAATCGCAGGCACCGTACCCGGAGGGGGACGCCCCGGTCGACACCCGCGCGGCGGGCGCGGTAGGCTCGCGCGGTCTACGTGGGAGGTCACATGGCCGAGCCGTTCCTGGGTGAGATCCGCATGATGGGGTTCAACTTCGCCCCGCGCGGGTGGGCCTACTGCGACGGGCAGATCCTGCCCATCAACCAGAACCAGTCCCTGTATTCGCTGCTGGGCACCACCTATGGCGGCGACGGGCGCGTGACCTTTGCGCTGCCCGATCTGCGCGGCCGGGTGCCGGTGCACCCCAACGATGGGGCGGCGGGGCTGCAGGTGGCGCAGGGTCAGCGCGGCGGCGCCGAGACCGTGATCCTGACCGAGGCGCAGATCCCGGCGCACGCACACCCGCTGGCGGTCCTCGACACCCCCGCGGACAGCCCGGTGCCCGCTGCGGGCTATCGGGCGGTCGCGCAGGTCCACGCCTACGCCGATCCCGGCGCGGCGGGCGAGACCGTGAGCTTCCACCCGCAGGCGGTGGCGACCAACGGCGCAGGCCAGCCCCACGAGAACATGCAGCCCTTCACCACCGTGGCCTTCTGCATCGCCCTGCAGGGGCTCTTCCCGCCGAGGAACTGATGTCTGAGCCATTTGTCGGTGAGATCCGCATGTTCGCGGGCAGCTTCGCGCCCCGGGGCTGGGCCCTCTGCGACGGGCAGCTGCTCGCCGTCGGGCAGAACGACGCGCTCTTCTCGCTGCTCGGCACCATCTACGGCGGGGACGGGCGCACCACCTTCGGGCTGCCCGACCTGCGCGGGCGGGTGCCGATCCACCAAGGCGCTGGCGGCGGGCTGACGCTGCGGCGGCTGGGCAGCATGGGGGGCGCGGAGCAGGTCGTGCTGACGGTGGACGAGCTGCCACCCCACACCCACGCGCTGCGTGGCCTTGAGGCGCCGGCGGATCAGGCCAGCCCCGTGGGCGCGCTGCCGGCCGAGGCCGAGATCGATCCCTACGGGGCGCCCCCAGTGGCCGGCCCGGCGGACGGCGGCGCGGTGCTGTCGGACACCGGGGGCTCCCGGGCCCACACCAACCTCATGCCGACCCTCGCGGTGAACTTCATCATCGCGCTGGTCGGCATCTACCCGTCGAGGCAGTGATGTCGGAGCCCTTTATCGCTGAGATTCGCATCTTCGCCGGCAACTTCGCGCCGCGGGGCTGGGCCATGTGCGATGGGCAGGTGCTGCCCATCGCACAGAACGTGGCGCTGTTCAGCCTGATCGGCACCACCTATGGCGGCGACGGGCGCAACACCACAGCGCTGCCCGACCTGCGGGGCCGCGCCCCCATGCACGCGGGCCGGGGGCCGGGGCTGAGCGCCCGCCGGCTGGGCGAGCAGGTCGGCGTGCCCACGGTCACCTTGGACGAGGCTCAGCTGCCGCGGCACGGGCACGGTCAGCACGCGACCGGGGGCGCGGACGACAACGATCCAGGCCCCGACGTGGTGCCCGCCACTGCAGACGGCGGCGCGCTCTACGCGCCGGGCAACCCGGGCGCCGAGGCGCACCCCCTGGCCGTGGGCCATACGGGCGGGGGCGAGGCCCACGAGAACTGCCAGCCCTACCTGGGCCTCAACTTCATCATCGCGCTGGTGGGCCTGTACCCGGCGCGGGGTTGAGCCCGGCTTGCCCGTCGAGGCTGCGCGCCCGGGGCCGCCCGGCGCCCGCCCCGCCCCCGATCCAGCGCGCCGGGTGCACGCTGACCGCGCCCACGGGTCATACGGGGTGAAGCGATGCCCGCCCGCGTGGCGTGGGGAGTGAGCCATGACCTTGCCCGACTTCAGCCAGCTGTCCGCGCGGGGGGCCGAGTGCCCGTCCGATCTGGCGCTCGATCAGTGGCTCGCCGAAGCGCTGGCGCCCGACGTGGCGGCGCCCCTCGCGGCCCACTGCGAGGGCTGCGCGGCGTGCAGCGCGCGGGTGGCCGAGCGGCGCGCCGGCTTCGCCGCCTTCGAGGGGCTGGACGAGCGCCGGCTGCTGGCCAACGTGCACCGGCGGCTGGCCGAGCCCACCCGCTTCGGCGACTGGTTCACCGGGTGGTTCAAGGGCCTGCGGCTGTGGATGCTGCCCGTGGGGCTGGCGGCCGCGGCGGCGCTGGTGGTGGCCCTGCGGGTGCCGGCTGAGCCGGGCCCGACGGCGCCGGCGCTCACCGGCGAGGGCGCCGCGGCGCCGCCCCCCGTCGACGGCGTGCGCGTGAAGGGCGGGCTGAGCCTCAACGTGCACCGCCTGGTGGCTGGCGGTGGCAGCGAGGCCATGCTCTCGGGCGCGGCCTTCGCGCCGGGCGATCGCCTCCGCTTCGTGGTGGACGTGCCCAGCGCCGGCCAGGTGCGGGTGCTGGGGGTCGAGGCCGACGGTGATCTGTACACCGCGTGGCCGCTCGACGCGGCGGCCGCGACCACCCTCCCGGCGGGCCGGCGGCAGGCGCTGCCCGGCGCCGTGGCCCTGGACGACACCCCCGGCGATGAGACGCTGTTCGTCGTGCACTGCCCCGACGCCAGCGGGCCGCCGCGCTGCGAGACCCGGGGCGCGGGCGAGGCGCCGGCCTGCCCGGCGGGCTGCCAGCTCAGCCCGTTCCGCGTGCGGAAGGTGGCGGCGGGCGGCGCGCCCTGAGCGGGACGGCGTCACCCCGCGCGCTGCGGAACCGTATGATTTAAAAGGTGGATTGTCTGGCATTGTGGGGGCCGAGGCGCGATCCCACCCCGTGGGTCACCGCTGGGATCGCCACCTCCGGCGTCGCCGCGTCCTCGACGCAGCCCTGCATCGCCAGGGGCGCGGCGCCTCGGATCCGACGCCCCGGCTCGGGCTGGCTCGGTGCGCGGATTTCACCGCCCTGCCAGCAGCGGGTGCGCGCAGGCGCTGCGACGCGTTGGCGACGTGCGGTAGGCTGAGGGCCTGGGGGAGGTTCTGATGCTTCGATGGGTGCGTTTGCTTGCGGTCGGCGCCAGCCTCACGGGCTGCCTGACCGAGTTTCCGGCGCCGGCTGCGGCGGGGGACGCGGCCGATGACGCGGCCACGGCGGGCGGTGGGCTCGACGGCTCGCCCGATGGCGCCGCTGGGCCCGATCGGGGCACGGGCGACCGCGGGCTGGCGCCCGATCGGGGCGGGATCGACGGGGGCTCGCCCGAGGGCGGCCCGCCCGACGCCGCCCCCGCGCGCGATGGAGGCCCGCTGGACGGTGGCGGGCCCGACCTGGCGCCGCCAGATCTGGGGCGGGCGGATCGGGGGCCGGCCGACATGGCGTTGGATGGGGGGCCCGAGGACGCCGCGCCCGACGTCGCCCTGCCCGATCTCGCCGCGCCCGACGCTGGGGATCCACGGCGCGGGGAGCGCTGCAACGGCGAGGACGATGACGGCGACGGCCAGCACGACGAGGGCTGGCTCAACGCCTGCGGCGACTGCGGCCCGACCCCGCGGGAGGTGTGCAACGGGGCAGACGACGACTGCGATGGCGTCACCGACGAGGGCACGCTGAACGGCTGCGGCCGGTGCGGCCCCGACGGCGCCGAGGTCTGCAACGGCGTCGACGACGACTGCGACGGCGCCACCGACGAGGGGCTGCTGAACGGCTGCGGGCTGTGCGGCCTGCCCGTGGTCGAGGTGTGCAGCAATGACGTGGACGACGACTGCGACGGCGAGGTCGATCCCGACGCCTGCCTGCCCTGCTTCGAGGAGGGCGAGAAGTGCAACGGCCTGGACGACGACTGCGACGGCGACATCGACGAGGGCAAGCTCAACGACTGCGGGGCCTGCGGTCCCACGCCCGCCGAGGTGTGCAACGGCGTGGACGACGACTGTGACGGCGAGGCCGACGAGGGGCTGCGCAACGCCTGCGGGACCTGCGGGCCGGCCCCCACCGAGGCCTGCAACGGCGTGGACGACGACTGCGACGGCGACACCGACGAGCGGCTGCGCAACGCCTGCGGCGAGTGCGGGCCGCTGCCCACTGAGGCCTGCAACGGCCAGGACGACGACTGCGACGGCGAGGTGGACGAGCGCCTGCTCAACGCCTGCGGGCGCTGCGGCCCGCTGCCCGCCGAGGCCTGCAACGGGGTGGACGATGACTGCGACGGGCGCACCGACGAGCACCTGCTGAACGCCTGCGGCGTGTGCGGGCCGGCGCCCGCCTTCGAGGTCTGCGACAACGTGCTGGACGACGACTGCGACGGCCGCAGCGACGAGGCCTGCGTCCCCTGCGCCGGGGTGGCCGAGCAGTGCGATCGGGTCGACAACGACTGCGACGGCCGCGTGGACGAGGGCCTGCGCAACGCCTGCGGCCTGTGCGGCGCCGATCCCATCGAGCTGTGCAACTTCGTCGACGACGACTGCGACGGGCGCACCGACGAGGGGGTGCAGGACGCCTGCGGGGGCTGCCTGGGCTTCCTGGCCGAGATCTGCGACGGCGCCGACAACGACTGCGACGGCCAGGTGGACGAGGGCCTGCGGGACGCCTGCGGCCTGTGCCGCCCCCCGATGGCCGAGCAGTGCAACAACGTCGATGACGACTGCGACGGGCGCACCGACGAGGGCGGGCTGCGCAACGCCTGCGGCCTGTGCGGCGGCGACGTGGCCGAGGTGGCCTGCGACAGCCGCGACAACGACTGCGACGGGCGCACCGACGAGGGGCTGCGCAACCGCTGCGGGGCGTGCGGGCTGGACGGCGAGGATCGCAACGGCGGCGGGGATCAGGACTGCGACGGGCGGCTCGACGAGGGCTGAGCGGCGCGGGCTGGTGGCCGCGGGCTGGGCTCAGCCGTCGATGATCTCCTCCAGGCCCAGCAGCTCCTCGAGCTCGGTCTGGTCGGTGCGGGCCTGCTGCAGATCGGCGTTGGTCATGCGCAGGCGCTGGTTGAGCACCTGCACGAAGCACCACAGCAGCTTCACCGCGATCTCTTTGTCTTTGCGCATCAGCCCGAACAGCGGCTTGCGGCCCACGCGGATCAGCCGGCTGGGCATGAGCGCGGCGACGGACGCGGATCGGGGGCCCTTGTCCATGATGGCCATCTCGCCGAAGTGGCCGCCGGGCCCCAGCCGCGCGAGCTCCACGCTGCCCTTGCGGATGCCGACGCGCCCCTCGATCACCACGTAGAAGGACTCGCCCAGCGAGCCCTCGTCAAACACGGGATCGCCGGTGTCGTAGAACTTCAGCTCGCTGACGTTGAGCACCTCGGTGAGCTCGACGTACGACAGGTGCTGGAACAGGGGCATCTGGCGCAGGGCCTGCACCTTGATCTGGGTGTCGCCGGCGCTCTTGGGCGTGGCGACCTGCACCATCAGGCTGGTGATGTTGTCTTTGCCGCCCCGGCTGTTGGCGAGCTCGACGAAGGCCTCGGGCTGCGCCAGGAACGCCGCGCCGTCCATGACCTCGAGGATCTCGCGGTCGTCGCGCAGGTGGTTCGACAGGCCGTCGCTGCACAGCAGGAAGTGGTCGCCGTCGCCGACCTCGAAGTCGAGGGTGTCGACCTGCACGTCCGCGTGCACGCCCACGGCGCGGGTGACGGCGTTCTTGTAGGGCGCGTTGTGGGCGTCCTCGGGCTTGAGCCGGCCGCGCTTGATGAGCTCGTTGATCAGCGAGTGATCCTCGGTGAGCTGGAACACGTCCTGGCCGCGGATCAGGTAGATGCGGCTGTCGCCGACGTGGGCGATGAAGCCGCGGCTGGGGGTGAGCAGCAGGGCCGACACCGTGGTGCCCATGCCGCGCTTCTCGGGCTCGTCCTGGGCCCGGGCGTAGATGGCCTTGCCCGCGTTGCGCACGGCCTCCTCGAACATCTCGAGCAGCAGCTCGCGGCCGTCGCCGGTCTCGACGAAGCGCTCGATGAGGGGCTCGGCGGCCTGCACCTGCTCGCGCATGACGTCGATGGCCGTCTCGCTGGCGACCTCGCCCGCGGCGTGGCCGCCCATGCCGTCGGCGACCACGAACAGCTTGAGGCGCTTGTCGACGAGGAAGGCGTCCTCGTTCTGGCGCTTGACGCGCCCGATGTGGGTGGCGGCGCTGGCCTCGGTGGTGAACAGCTCAGCGGGGTTCGTCATGCGGGGACCAATGCCTCCTGCCACTTGGGGTGCGCCGGGGTGGGCAGCAGATCGCTGAGCAGCGGGCGCACGTCGTACGCGGCCGGGACCCCGCCCACGGGGGCGGTGAAGCGCGGGCTGGGGAGGTCCAGCAGCACGCACGCCGCGATGTAGAAGGCCTGCCGGGTGGGGCAGGGGGGCACCGCCGCGACGTACACCGGCTGGGGGGCCGGGTGGCGCAGCGCCGCGAGCGCAGCGGTGGCCGCGTCGTCGTAGTGGATCAGCGCGAGGGTCTTGTCGGGGGGCCCCTCGGGGGCCAGGCCCCGGCGCTGCAGGGCGCTCACCGGGCCGCGGCCGGGGCGGTAGAGCCCCGCGCAGCGCAGGATGACCCCGGCGTCGCCGGCCCAGGCGCGGAAGGCGGCCTCGGCGGCGGCGGCGGTGCGGGCGCGGTCGGTGACCCCGGGGGGCGTGTCGGCGTCGACGGTGCCCCGCGGGTGCGCGCCGTAGTAGCCCGTGGTGCCGATGAGCACGGCCCGCGCGGGCGGGGCGACGCCCGCGGCCACCAGGGCCTCGACGGCGGCGAGCTGCCGCCCCGAGCCGGGGACCGCGAAGAGCAGGGCGTCGGCCTCGGTGAGGTGGTCGGTGGGCGCGCCGACGTGGGGGGTCACGCCGTCGGCGGCCAGGGCGGCGTGGCGGGTGTCGCTGGCGGTGAAGCCCAGGGCCTCGCCGCCGGCCGCGGCCCAGGCCCGGGCCACCCGGCCGCCGAGCTCGCCGGCGCCCCACACCACCAGGCGGCCTGGGGCCGTCACGGCGCCTCCGGCTTCTGCGCGATCACCTGCACGACGCCCCCGTCCCCGACCAGATGCAGCACGAGGGTGCAGAGTACGTCGAGCGGCATCAACCCCCAAAGTCCCAGGCGCCACAGGCGGTCGGCGAGGCTGCCGCCCGGGCGCATGAGCCGCGGCGCGAAGCCCTTGAGCCCCAGGGCCATGATCAGGCTGCCCGCGAGCTCGCTGGGCAGCCACGGGCGGCGCACCTGCTCCACGGTGAGGCCGGCGGCGGCCACCAGCGCCCGCAGGGTGTCGGGGCGGTAGTGGTACAGGTGCGTCGGGGCCTGCAGGAACAGCCAGCGGCCCTTGAAGATCCGCGCCAACAGCCCATGGGTGGGGGTCTCGATGAGCAGCCGGCCGCCGGGCTTGAGCACCCGGGCCAGCTCCGCCAGCTCGGCGGGGGGATCGTAGACGTGCTCCAGGCAGTGCCAGCTGGTGATCAGGTCGAAGTGCCCGGCGGGGTAGGCCTGCGCGGCGAGCTCGCCGGCGTCGACGTCCACGTCGTAGACCACCTTCGCGAAGGCCTGGCACTTGGGATCGAAGTCCACCCCCCGGGTCTGGACGCCGGTGAGCTCGCGCATGGCCCGCAGGAAGGCCCCCGCGCCGCAGCCGGCGTCGAGCAGCCGCAGATCGGCCGAGGGCGTCACCCCCAGCTTGAACAGGCGCCGCACGGTGTCCTTCGCGCGCATCCACTCCAGGCCCAGGGCGCGGCTCAGAGGCTGGTGCTTCATGGCCCGCTCCCGCAGCGCGAGCTCGTGGGGCGGGTAGTAGCGGGCGTAGTAGGCGCCCATGTCGGCGGGGGCCGGCCGCGGGTCGAGCACCCAGGTGCCGCAGGTGTCGCAG
>JAUHVS010000117.1 GCA_030424955.1 bacterium
GCGGGTTGCCAAAGGCCGCGCCCCGGTAGCGGATTGCGAAGCGCTGGGTCGTGTGCCGCCGCAGCGAGACGATGCTGCCTGGGCGGGTCGATCCGCCGTCATCCTCAATGCGGAAGTTCGACACCCGCGACGCGGTGGGATCACCAAAGATCCGCACTGGGAACTTGCTCAAGAAGGCCTGTGGGTTGGTGCGTAGCTGGGTCAACGCCTGGCCGGGAGTGATGGGCATGGCACGCTCCTGAGAGGGGGTGTGCCACGAGGCTATCACCTGCCGGGCCCGCCGGGCCCGCCGCGCGCGATCACCTCGCCCTCAGCGCACCAGCAGCCGAAAGCTGGCCCAGTCTGACTCGGACGCCGTCGCCCGTGTGGCTTGCCACGCGGTCCTCAGCGCCACCTCAGGGGCGGCCTGGGGGTCGCTGTAGTAGGCCGCAAAGAACTGCGCCGCGAGGGCGTCGTCCACCGGGCGCACCGCCGCCACGACCGACTGCGCCCCCGCAGCCAGGAAGGCCTGCCCGAGCCCCAGCCCTACCACAACCCCCTGCCCGGCCGCCCGGGCCGTCTCGCAGCCCGAGAGCACGACGTGGGTGGGCACCTGCGGCGCCGCCAGCAGGTCCGCGATGGTCAGCCGGTCTCCGCCGGCGAGCCCCAGCGCGCCGGCCAGCGGCGACTCCGGATCAACCACGCCGTGCCCCGCGTAGTGCAAGCGCTCCACCCGGCCGAGCCCATCGAGGACGGCGGCCCGCGTGGCTGACAGGCCCATGAGATGGTGCGCCCCAAGCCGCCGGGCCACCCCAGCCCCCTCGACGCGCGCGGCCGGCAGATCGCTGCGCGGATCGCTCACGACGAGGGCCCCGTCGCCCCCCGCAGGCCCAGGCGGCAGATCGTGGCCGTACACCACCGCCCGCTGCAGCCCCAGCGGGGCCCCGCGCCAGGGCCAGGCGTGCACGTCGACGTCGGCCAGGCGGGCCCCGGCCAGCACCACCACCCACTCAGCGGCCGCCAGGGGGCCATCCAGCGCGGCGAGCAGCCCCGCCCCGTCGCCATCCCACGGCACCGTGGCCCGCGCGCCCTCGGCGTCCAGCGCGAACACCCGCTCCGCGGTCAGCACCAGCAGCAGCGTCTGGGGCGGCGGGGGCGCCAGGGCCACCTGCCCCGGATCGACCCCCAGCGTCGTGTAGGCGCGGTCCAACGCCGCCTGGGCTCGCGCCTCCAGGCCACGCGCCCGCTGTCGCGCCTCGGCCCGGCCGGCCCGATCGAGCAGCGCCGCCCGCGCCAGCAGCTCCTGCGCCTCGGCCTGGGCCCCCTGGTACGCCTGGATCGCCTCCGCCCAGGCCGTGCGGGCCGGCCCGGTCAGCGCCGCCACCTTGGCCCCGACCGCCACCTGGGCCAGCGCCAGCCGGCGGTGCCGGCGCACCAGATCGGCCGCCGCGCCCACCCGCCCCTGCGCCACCAGGCCGTCGGCCCGCCGCAGCACGTAGCCCGCCCGGTCGCCATAGAAGCCGTGATGGCCCACGCCCAGCGGCACCGCCCGCGCCTGCTCGATGAGCAGCCCGTCGGCCTCGGCGTACGCGGCGTCTGCGGCGCCAGCATCACCCAGCGCCGCCAGGGCCTCGGCCTGCCCGACCGTCGCCCGCCACTGCGCCGCGGGGAGCAGGCTCGCCTCGGCCTCTGCGGCGAGCGCGGCGTACGCGTCTGCAGCGCCCGCCCACTGCCCCGCGTGCGCCAGGCCGCGGGCCGCCAGCTCATCCATCCACAGCGCCACGGCGGGCTCTGGCGACGGGTTGGCGGATCGCGCGGCGCTGAGCGCGCCGGCTGCACCCGGCGCGTCCCCCTGGTCCAGCCGCAGGCGCGCCCGGGTGGTGTGCAGGTTCGCCCGCAGCCCCGGCCGACACGGCCCCGCCGCCGCCAGCGCCGCCGTCAACAGCCCGTCGGCCTCGGCCCGCCGGGCCGGCACCGCGGCGGCCTGCGCGTCCGGCGCGCCCAGCAGCGCCCACGCCAGGTTGTTCTGCACCGACACCCGATGGCAGCCCTGCGCCTCGCCCAGCAAGGTCCGCAGGTGGGCCACCGCCCGCTCATGATCCCCCAAGCGCCCGGCGACCTCCGCCGCCAGGGCCACCGCGGCCCACCGCACCTTGGGCTGCACCCACTGGGCGGCCAGCGCAGCGGCCCGGTCCGACGCCCGCTGCGCCCCCCGCCAGTCCCCGATGGCCGCCGCGCTCAGGCCCCGGTAGTAGGCAAGCTGCGCCGCGCCAGCCGGCCAGCCCGGCACCGTAGCCGCCAGCCGCGCCAGCGCCCGCTCCGCCCGATCCAGATCCCGCAGGCCCACCACCGACAGCCAGGCCAGGCTGCCCGCCAGATCGCTGCGCACCTGGGGGCGATCGGCCCGCTCGCAGGCCACCCACGCAGCCTCCAGCGCCGCCGCCGCGTCGCTGGGCGCACGGGTCCGCAGGGCAGCGCGGGCGAGCAGCGCCGCCCGATCGCAGCGGTGGTGGGGGCGGTCGGGGTGCCACCCAGCCAGCAGGCCTTCGACCTCGGCGGGGGCCTCGGCGAGCCGAGCGGTGGCGGCCGCGAGCGGGGCCGGCAGGGCGGCGTCCACGGGGGCCGCTGCGTCGGGCGCACAGCCCAGCGCAGCAACGAACACCCAGGGCGCCCAGCGGCGCAGATCCGTCACCGGCTCAGTACAGCAGGATCGGGCTGTCGATGACGTAGGTCGTCGAGCCCTTCACCAGGGTCGCGTACAGCGAGGCCTGGGTCGCGGTGGTGCTATAGCCCAGGTCGATCCCGCTGATGGAGAAGGTGTCGCCGCCCGTCAGCGAGGTCAGGCCCTGGGCCTTCAGGTAGCTGTCGAGGCTCAGCACCGTGCCGTCATCCAGCTTGAGCGTGAAGTCCTGGAACGTCGCCCCGGCGTACACGCTGTTGATCTCGCCCTTCAGCGTGTAGACGCGGGCGGCGATGCCGGTGTCGACCATCAGGCACGACGGGCACAGCGGGTCGAAGGGCTGCGGCGCCACCCGCGGCGCGGCCGCCGGCGAGCTGAACTGCCGGTCGGGGCACGGCGCCCCGCCCCCCGCCGTCGGGTGGTCGTAGACGTCATCGGGCAGGCACACCACGGGGTCACTGCGGTCGTTGATCACGCCGAAGGGGCCAAACACGTTGCTCAGCAGCGCCGACGGCACCGCGACGGCCGCGGGCGCCGGGCCGGGCGGCCCACCACAGCCCAGCGCGAAGACCGGCGGACACAGGCCCGCACCGGTCGCGCACGCACCGCACAGCGCCGACTGGAGCGAGAGGGCGCGCACAGCCCGCGCCGGGCTCGCAGGGCTCAGCCCGCAGGGACCGCCGCCCGGCGCCGCGCAGACGTCCGCCACCCGACCCACCGGCGCGCCGGACTGCCAGAGCGCCGCCATCACGTCCGCCGCCGCCAGACCCGGCCGGTAGGCCCAGACCGCCGCGGCGACGCCCGAGGTGACGGCCGCGGCCATCGACGAGCCTGTGTAGACCTCGGTGGGGCCGGGCATGCCGGCAGCCAGCAGCGCCGGATCCGCCGGATCGGCGTAGGGCGCGAGGCCGTGGGACGCGAAGGCCACCCGCCGGGGCTCGGCCCCCGCCCGGGCGTTGATGAGGGGCTGCTGGTCGGCGTCGATCCCGCCCACCGCATACAGCGTCGGCCGGTACGGCGTGCTCGCGGGGGGGCGCGGCAGGCCGAAGCGCGCGCAGGCCGCGGCCGTCAGCGGCGCCCGCTCCCAGCCGCCGGGCAGCAGCGGGCCCGTGCCCGCCTCGGGGCCGGGCAGCGCGTTGCCCGCGGCCGCGATCACCAGGTGTCCCTGGCAGGCCGCCAGCTGCAGCGCATCAAACACCGCCCGCGGGCCGGGCGCCGCGGCGCTCGGATCGGCCACGTCGCCCAAGAGCGCTGGCGTCGCGGGCAGCAGATCCGGCGCCCACCCAATGCTGAGGTTGAGGATCAGCGGCCCCCCCGCGCTGCGGGCCTGAAGCGCCAGGCTGCCCATCGCCGCCCGGGCCACATCCGAGAAGGCCCCGAAGTAGCCGCCGCCCGCCGTGTCGCGCTGCCCGCTCGGCAGCAAGGGCAGCGCGAGCCGGTCAGCCACCCGGGCGAAGCACCCACCAGCCGCCAGATCGGGGCACGCCAGATCGCGGATCACCCGCCCCACCGCGAAGCCGTGGCCGCTGCGGCCCTCGTTCGGGGTCGCACGCCCGCGCAGGGTCCCCTCGAGCGGCGAGGCGTCGAGCACCGCGACCGTGGTCGCCACCCCCCCGGTGTCCGGCAGCGCGCTGCGCCACCCCGTGCCATGTCGGAACCGGTCCAGCAGCTGCGGCCACACGGCGTCGGTCACCGACGAGCCCTGCGGCGACACCACCTCGCAGTCCGGGCCGATGTCGCCGCCGACCGCAGCGGAGAGGGCCGCCACCTGGGCCACCGACGGCGACCCCTGGGCCACCCAGTCGTAGACGCAGTAGTGATCGAAGTGCGCCTGGGCCCCCTGGGGCAGGTCGGCCCGGTCCGTCGCGGGCACCAGCGGGCTGGCGCGCCACCCGCTGATCGGGGCGGCACAGGGCCCGGCGTGGAGCCACGCGATCTGGCGCCGCTCGCTGCACAGGTCGGACCGCGTCACCGAGGGCGCAGCGGCCGCTGAGGCCGCGAGGCACGGGATGAACAGGGCCACAAGGGGATGGCGAGACAGGCGCATGGCGCGCTCCTACGGCTGATCGGCGTGTGTGGAATTCGAGCGGACCGCGGCCACCCTGACAAGGGGTGCCCCCCCTCGCCGTCGCTTTCTGCCCCGCCGTCGCACGGTTGCGCTGGCGCGGCGGCGCCGAACAGCGCATGACGCGCACACACACTGGTGGGTGATCCCATGGACTCCGCGACCCCCGCCCTGCCCGACGCCCCGCGGCCCCCGACGCCGACGGCCCCGGCGCCGCCCGCCATCGACGCCCCCCTCGACGACGTGCACCTGGCCGAGCTGGTGGATCGCGGCTGGACCCGGCGCGCCGGGTTCTTGGGGCCGGCCCTGGCCACCGCCGTGCGGGACGAGGCCCAGGCCCTGCGCTCGGCCGGGGCCCTGCACCCGGCCGGTCTGGGGCGCGCCGCCGTGCGCGACGCCGACATCCGGGGCGACGAGATCACCTGGCTGAGCCACCACCCCGACGCGCCGGCGCTGGCCTCGGCCTGGACCCGCTTCGGCGGCCTGCGCGCCCAGCTCAACCGGACCCTGTACCTGGGGCTCAACGGCCAGGAGATCCAGGTCGCCTGCTACCCCGGCGACGGCGCCGGCTACAGCCGGCACGTGGACGCCCTGCCCGGCAGCCTCAACCGCCGCGTCACCGCCATCTGCTACCTGAACCCCGACTGGCACCCGGGCCACGGGGGCCAGCTGAGGCTGTGGGCGGACGACGCCGTCACCCTGCACGAGCCCGTCCTCGACAGCCTGCTGGTGTTCTTCAGCGACCGCATCCCGCACCAGGTGGAGCCCACCTTCGCCGAGCGCTGGGCCGTCACCGCCTGGCTGCGCACCACCGATCCCACCCGCCCGGCGCTCTGATCCGCCCCCGCCCTGCGGGCGCCCTCCGGCCCCCGGCCGCCCCGCGGGGCGCACGGCGCCAACGGCTCAAATCTGCGGCCCTTTGCAAGCGCGCGGCATCGGCTATGATGCGGCGCATTCGCCACCGGACCCAGCAAGGAGCCCCCCGATGAGCAAGTCGCTCCCCACCGACATCGTCTTCCTCGGCTACAAGCGCACCGCCTTTGGCACCTTCAGCGGCAGCCTGTCGAAGTTCACGGCCACCGACCTCGCCGTGCACGCCTCGAAGGCCGCGCTGGCGCAGTCGGGCGTGCCCCCCGAGGACGTCGACCACGTGGTGTTTGGCAACGTCCAGCAGACCAGCAAGGACGCCATCTACCTGGCGCGCCACGTGGGCCTGCGCAGCGACCTGCCCATCACCGTGCCCGCCGTCACCGTCAACCGGCTGTGCGGCTCGGGCTTCGAGGCCATCACCGCCGGCGCCCGCGAGATCCTCATCGGCGACGCCGAGGTCGTGCTCTGTGGCGGCACCGAGTCCATGACCCAGGCCCCGCACGTCGTGCGCGGCGCCCGGGCCGGCCTGAAGTTCGGCCAGGCCCCGGAGCTCGAGGACTCGCTGTGGAGCTCCCTCACCGACAGCTTCACCGGCATGCCCATGGCCATGACCGCCGAGAAGCTCGCCGAGGAGTACGGCATCAGCCGTGAGGACTGCGACGCCTACGCGGCCCGCAGCCAGGCCGCCTGGGCCCACGCCCAGGCTCAGGGCTGGTTCGCCGAAGAGATCGCCCCCATGGAGCTCAAGGGCCGCAAGGGCGTCACCGTGTTCGACACCGACGAGCACCCCCGCCCCAGCACGGCCGCCGATCTGGCCAAGCTGCGCCCCGTCTTCAAGAAGGACGGCGTGGTCACCGCGGGCAACGCCAGCGGCATCTGCGACGGCGCCGCGGCGCTGGTGATCGCCACCGGCAGCTACGCCGAGGAGAAGGGCCTGACCCCCATCGGCCGCCTCGTGCAGTGGGGCGTGGCCGGGGTCGATCCCACGGTGATGGGCATCGGCCCGGTGCCCGCCGCCAAGGCGGCCCTGGAGCGCGCCGGCCTCACCATGGACGACATGGACGTCATCGAGGTCAACGAGGCCTTCGCGCCGCAGTACCTGGCCGTCGAGAAGGCCCTCGAGCTGCCCCGCGACAAGACCAACGTCAACGGCGGCGCCATCGCCCTGGGCCACCCCCTGGGGGCCAGCGGCGCGCGCATCACCGGCCACCTGCTGTACGAGCTCAAGCGCCGCGGCGGCCGCTACGCCCTCGGCTCGGCCTGCATCGGTGGGGGCCAGGGCATCGCCATCATCGTCGAGGCCCTCTGAGATGGCGCGCCCGGACGAGTCTGAGCTGATCTTCGACTGGAACACCCGGCGCCGCCGCTGGCGCCTGACCGACAAGCACGTCGAGTTCCACGACGAGACCCTGCGCGACGGCCTGCAGGGGCCGTCCATCGTCGATCCGCCCATCGAGGCGAAGCTGCGCATCCTCGAGCTGGCGGACGCCCTCGGCATCCACACCAGCGACGTCGGCCTGCCCGGCGCCGGCCCGCGGGCCGTCGAGGACGTCACCGCCCTGTGCCAGCACATCGTCGATCACAAGCTCAAGATCCGTCCGACCTGCGCGGCGCGCACCCACATCAACGATCTGCGGCCCATCGCCGAGATCAGCCAGAAGACCGGGCTGCCCATCGAGGTCATGTGCTTCTTGGGCACCAGCCCCATCCGCAGCTACGCCGAGGCCTGGGACCAGGACCGCCTCATCAAGCTGAGCATCGACGCCGTCGAGTTCTGCAACCGCGAGAACCTGGTGGTGAACTTCGTCACCGAAGACACCGTGCGCAGCCGCCCCGAGACCCTCAGCGCCATCTTCAACGCGGTCATCGAGCGCGGCGCCCAGCGGCTCACCCTGTGTGACACCGTGGGCCACGCGACGCCCGACGGCGTGCGCAACCTCATCGAGTGGACCCGCCACCTCATCGAGGGCACGGGCTGCGACGTGAAGATCGACTGGCACGGCCACAACGACCGGGGCCTGGGCGTGGTGAACACCATCTACGCCATCGAGCACGGCGCCGACCGGGTGCACGGCACGGCCCTGGGCATCGGCGAGCGGGTCGGCAACGCGGCGCTGGACCAGGTGCTCATCAACCTCAAGCTCCTGGGCGAGATCGACAACGACCTCACCAAGCTCGGCCTGTGGTGCAGCGCCGTCAGCCAGGCCATGCGCTGGCCCATCCCCCAGAACTACCCGGTCCTGGGGGACGACGCCTTCCGCACCGCCACCGGCGTGCACGCGGCGGCGGTGATCAAGGCCCAGCGCAAGGGCGACGACTGGCTGGCGGACCGGATCTACAGCGGCGTGCCCGCGGGGCTGTTCGGCAAGAAGCAGGTCATCGAGATCGGCCACATGAGCGGGCTGTCGAACGTGCAGCACTGGCTGGTGGGCCACCGCATCGAGCCCAAGGAGGGGCTGGCGGAGTCGATCCTGTCCGCCGCCAAGACCCGCAACCGGGTGCTGACCAACGAAGAGATCCTCGACCTCGTCGAGGAGTTCGCCTGATCCGGGCCCGCCGGTCACACTGCCGCCCAGCGCTGGGCGTCGTGCCCGGCCCCGTGAGTTGACCGCCGGAGCCGCCTTGAGCGAAGTGGATCCCCGCCTGCTCGACATGCTGCGAGACCGCATGGGCGTCCCCGATCCGCTCATCCGCGCCGCGGTGCGCCAGCACACCCGCAGCGGCCGCCCGCTGGCGGCGCACCTGGTCGAGATGGGCCTGGCCACCCCCGAGCAGCTCAGCAGCCTGCTGGACGCCCTGGGCCCCGAGGCCCCGCCGGGGCTGCTGCCGCCGCTGCCCCGCCGCGGCGCCACCACCCCGCCGCGGCCCGAGCCCTCGGCGGCCCCGCTGCCCCCGGAGCTGCCCGTCGATCGGGGGACCCTCCCCCCGAAGGACAACGACGGCCTCATCGGCGCCCCGGTGCTTGGCGTGGGCGTCGGCTTCACGCGAGACGCCGCAGAGGACACGGCCCCCAGCATCAACCGCCCACCTGAGCTGCTGGCGGCGCGGCCCCTGCCCCCGCTGCCCACCCCCGCCTCGCGGCCCTCGGGCGCGCAGGTGCCCGTGTCAGCCCCCGCCGCGCGAGCCAGCGCGCCGCCGGCCAGCGCGCCCCCGGCCAGCGCGCCCTCCCGCCCCACCCCGGCGGCCAGCGTCGGATCCTCGGTGCCCACCCGCCCCTCGGGCGCGGCCGCGGCCCCCGCCGGCATCGCGGGCCTCGACAGCGAGACCGCCCGCCAGCAGGCCGCCGATCTGGCCCAGCGCCGCGACGAGGCCCTGCCGCGGATCGCCAGCGGCGCCGCGCGCTACACCGTGGGTGACGAGATCGCCCGCGGCGGCATGGGGCGCATCCTGGCCGCCCGCGACGAGAACCTGGGCCGCACCGTCGCCATGAAGCTGCTGCTCAACGGCAAGGCCGAGAAGGTCGGCATCCAGCTGCGCTTCAGCGAAGAGGCGCAGATCACCGGGCAACTCCAGCACCCCAACATCGTGCCCGTGCACGAGCTCGGCGTGAGCGAAGACGGCGACCTGTACTTCACGATGAAGCGGGTGCACGGCCGCACCCTGCGCGAGATCCTGCGCCAGATCCGCCGCCGCGACGAGGCCACCGTGCGGGCGTTCACCCGCAGCCGGCTGCTCAACGCATTCAAGCAGGTGTGCCTGGGCGTGGCCTACGCCCACTCCCGGGGCGTGGTGCACCGCGATCTCAAGCCGTCGAACATCATGTTCGGCGACTACGGCGAGGTGCTGATCATGGACTGGGGGCTCGCGAAGATCCTGCCGGCCGGCCGGCCGGGGCAGGTGCAGAGCCACCGCGCGGGCCAGCAGCGCTGGGCCACCCGCCACGGCGAGGTCATCGGCACCCCGGGCTACATGCCCCCCGAGCTCGCCCTGGGTCAGCTCGACGACGTGGACGAGCGCGCCGACATCTACAGCCTGGGCGCCCTGCTCTACGAGATGCTCACGCTGCGGCCCACGTACACGGGCCCCGACGCCCGCACGATCCTCAAGAAGATGCTGCACGAGCCGCTGGTGCCGCCCCGGGCGCGGGCCCCCGAGCTCGACATCCCGGCCGACATCGAGGCCATCTGCCTGCGCTGCCTGGCGAAGCCCATCGCCGATCGCTATGGCTCGGCGCTGGCGGTCCACGACGCCGTGGAGGCGTTCCTCGAGGGCGCCCTGGCCCGCGACCGGCGCCGCGCCCAGGCCCACACCGATCTGGACGCCGCCCGCGGCCACGCGGAGCAGAGCGTGGCCCTGCTGCGCCGCGTGCAGCAGCTCGAGGCCGACATCACCAGCCGCCGCGCCCAGCTCACGCCCTGGGCGGGCGTGGAGCGCCGCCGCGAGCTGTGGGCCGCCGAGGAGAACCTGGAGGCCGCGCGGCGCGACCGCACCGAGGCCTTCACCCGGGCCGTGCAGGGCTTCCGCCACGCCCGGCAGCTCGACCCCGATCTGGTCCCCGCCGCCGACGGCCTGGGCCACCTGTACTGGCAGGCCTTCGAGCTGGCCGAGCGCGCCGCCGACCAGGGCGCGCAGCAGCACTGCGAGGCCCTGCTGCGCGAGCTCGACCTGCCGCAGTTCGCCACCCGCCTGAAGGGCGACGGCCGCCTGCACGTGCAGAGCGATCCGCCGGGTGTGCGCGCCGTGCTGTTCCGCCTGGAGCCAGTGGATCTCGTGCTCACCCCGGTCGAGCCCCGCGACCTGGGCCCCACCCCGGTGTCCGTCGATCCGCTGCCCATGGGCAACTACCTGCTGGTGCTGCGCGCGCCCGGCCTGCGCGAAGCCCAGATCCCCTTGCGGATCGAGCGGTTGGGCTCGGTGGAGGTCAACGCCAAGCTCTACAGCGACGCCCACCTGGGCCGCGGCTTCGTCTACATCCCGGGCGGCCAGTTCGCCCTGGGCGGCGATCCCGACGCCCACTGGCCGCTGCCCGCCCAGGCGGTGTCGCTGCCCGGCTTCTGCATCGCGCGCCTGCCGGTGAGCTGCCGCCAGTACCAGGACTTCCTGGACGCCGTCGCCGAGCGCGACGTGAACGAGGCCCGCGAGCGGCGGCCGCGCCTGTTCGCCCACGGCGGCTACCTCTTCGAGGAGCGCGACGGCCGCTTCTTCATCCCCGACGTCGACCCCAGCGGCACGCCCTGGGACCCCAACTGGCCGGTGTTTGGCGTCAGCCACGAGGACGCCCTGGCCTACTGCGCCTGGCGCAGCGCCGTCGACGGCGTGCCCTACCGGCTGCCCACCGAGCAGGAGTGGGAGGCCGCCGCCCGCGGCGCCGACGGCCGCCGCTTCGTGTGGGGCGACCGCTGGGAGCCCACCTACTGCAAGAGCGCCCACGCCCGCGCGGGCGCGCCGACCCTGGAGCCCTGCGGCACCTACCCCACCGATCGCAGCCCATACGGCGTGCTCGATCTGGCCGGCGGCGTCGCCGACTGGACCATGACCCCCGTGGGCGACGACGAGCGCATCTGCCGCGGGGGCAGCTGGAACCAGCTCGAGCTCTACGCCCGCGCCGCCAGCCGCCGCGCCCTGTCCGTGGACGCCGTGTCCACCCACGTGGGCTTCCGCCTCGCCCGCGATCCGTGAGCCCCAGCGCCCGCCTGCAGATCCTGGTGTGGCCCGCCGTGCTCGCCTATGTGGGCTGGCTGGTGCCGCACGCCGTGCACGAGCTCAACGACGAGGCCGTGGTGCAGGGCCTGTTCCGCGCCTACCACCCGCCGTACCCGCTGCCCGCCGGCGGGCACGTGGTGGACGCGCGGCCCCTCGAGCTCGCCGGCGAGCTCAGCCAGCGCTTCGGCCTGGCCCCCTCGCGCCCCGCCCCGGCGGGGGACGACGTCGAGGCCTGGCGCGCCTGGCTGACCGCCGCGGGCCTGCGCCCGACCGACCGCCGCGCCCGAGACCGCCTCACCCACCCGCGCCTGCTCTGGCAGGCCGGCCGCCCGCGGCTGGTCTTGGGCACCCTCGACCGAGACTACGTGGTGCTGCTGCCTGAGCACGGCGTCAGCCTGCTGCCCGAGGTGGCCCTGGGCGATGGCCCCGCCCTCGACCTCGACCGCCCGCTGGAGCGCCGATGGACCCCCGCGTTTCAGCGCTGACGCCCGGCGCCCGGTGGGCCCTGGCCGCCCTGGCCGGCGTGCTGAACGGGGTGGCCTTCATCTTCTGGGGGCCCCTCGCCCTGGTGGCCAACGTGCCGCTGCTCATCGCCCTGCACGGCGCCCGCCGCCGCTGGCTCACTGCCGGCCTGGGGGGGCTGGTGGGCTTCATGGGC
>JAUHVS010000118.1 GCA_030424955.1 bacterium
CGGGTCGGCTCACCGTGTTACGTCGCCCCCGAGCAGATCCTGGGCAAGCCGCTCGACGGCCGGGCCGACATCTACGCCCTGGGCATCACCGCCGTCGATCCCATCCGCTTCCACCTGCTCTTCGAGCGCTTCCTGTCGGAGGCCCGCGACGGCTACCCCGACATCGACCTCGACATCGCCCACACCCGGCGCGAAGAGGTCATCCAGTGGGTCTACGGGCGCTACGGGCGGGCCCACGCCGCCATGGTGTGCGAGCACATCTGCTTCCGCGGCCGCAGCGCCGTGCGCGACGCCGCCCGGGTGCTGGGGTTCTCGGCGGACGAGGGGGGCCGGCTGGCGGAGCAGGTGGGGCGCACCGCGCAGCTCGACGATCCTCAGATCGAGGCGGCCGGCTTCGATCCCGCCGCGCCGCGGCTGGTGGCGCTGAAGACCGCGGTGGCGGGCCTGAAGGATCTGCCGCGGCACCGCTCCATCCACGTCGGCGGCTTCGTGCTGAGCACCCAGCCCGTCGGCGAGATCGTCCCGGTGGAGCCCGCCGCCATGGAGGGGCGCACCATCATCCAGTGGGACAAGGACGACCTCGAGGCGGCGGGCCTGCCCAAGTTCGACCTGCTGGGCCTGGGCATGCTGAGCGCCCTGGCCGAGGGCCTCGCCCTGGTGCGCCAGCGACACCTGCCCTCGGCCTACCTCTACCAGCTCCCGGAGGACCCTGGCGTCTACGACATGATCGCCCGCGCCGACACCGTGGGCGTGTTCCAGATCGAGAGCCGGGCCCAGATGAACTGCCTGCCGCGCACCCAGCCGCGCACGCTCTATGAGCTGGCGATCCAGGTGGCGCTCATCCGGCCCGGGCCCCTGCAGGGCGACATGGTGCACCCCTACATCCAGCGCAAGCGGGGCGAGGCTGCGATCGAGCTCTTCCACCCCGACGTCGAGCCGATCCTGGGGCGCACCCTGGGGGTGCCGCTGTTCCAGGAGCAGGGCATGCAGCTCGCGGTGGCCATCGCCGACTTCACGCCCACCGAGGCCGACGGCCTGCGCCGGGCCATGGGCAGCCAGCGTCACCGCCACAGCCTGGCGCCGCTGATGGCGAAGCTGCGGGCGGGTATGGCCGCGAAGGGCGTGAGCGCCGACTACACCGAGCGGATCATCAAACAAATCCAGGCATTTAGCACCTATGGCTTCCCGGAGAGTCACTCCACCTCCTTCGCCCTGCTGGTGTACGCCTCGTGCTGGCTCAAGCACCGCTACCCGGCGGAGTTCCTGTGCGCGCTGCTCAACGCGCAGCCCCTGGGCTTCTACTCGCCGGCGGCCCTCATCCACGACGCCCGGCGCCACGGGGTGACCGTGCGCCCGCCCTGCCTGGCGCGGAGCGACTGGCGCAGCACCATGGAGGGGGACGCCGTGCGGCTGGGCCTGCGGCTGGTCGACGGGCTGGGGACCGCGGCCCAGCGCGCCCTGGAGGCGGCTCGCCAGGGGGGGCGCTTCAGCTCAGCCGAGGACGTGGTGCGCCGCGCCGATCTGCCCCGGCGGGCGCTGGTGACCCTGGCCGAGGCCGGCGCCTTCGACCACTTCATTCGCCCGCGGCGCCAGGCCGTGTGGGCGGTGCTGCGCCTCGCCAAGGCGAGCCAGGTGCCGCTGCCGCTCGGCCCCGCTGAGGAGCCCGCGGTCAGCCTGCCCAGCCAGCCCGCCATCGACCGCACCCGCGCGGACTACCGCACCATGGGCCTGAGCACAGGGCGCCACCCGGTCTGCTACCTGCGGCCGGCGCTGCTGCGGCGGGGGGCCATCCCGGCGGTGCGGCTGCTGGGTGAGCGGCATGGGGCGTGGATCACCGTCGCGGGGCAGGTCAACACGCGGCAGCGCCCCGAGTCGGCCAAGGGGTTCTTCTTCCTCACGCTGGAAGACGAGACCGGCTACATCAACGTGATCGTGCGCCCCACGGACTTCGAGGCCCACCGGCGGGTGCTCGTGCAGTCGCCGTTTTTGTGTGTCGAGGGGGTGCTCGGGATCGAGCAGGGGGTCGCCAACGTGCAGGGGCGCCGCTTCGAGGCGCTCGCCTTCGAGGCCTTGGCGAGCCCTCGCGCGCGGAGCTTCCGGTGAGGGCGACCGGGCCGCGCGGTCAGGGCGCGGCGCCCAGCCGCCAGGTGGTCACCGTGGCGCCCTCGCCGGTGGTGTCGAGCAGCTCGAGCAGCTCCATCTGGCCGTCCCCGTCCACATCGGCCACGGCGGCGCTGTGGGCGAAGCTGTCCACGCCGTCCCCCCGCCAGGCGACCGCGCCCTGAGCGTCGGTGATGACCAGGCGCGTGGGGGTGGGGCCGCCGGCGGTCCCGTTGCCCCGGCGCACAGCCACCCGCTCGGCGCCCTCGCAGCCATCCAGATCGTAGGGCAAGCCCCCGCCACCCCCCGGCGCCCAGCTCACGTCAAACCGGGCGTTGCGCTCGGCCGGCAGGGTGAAGACCTCGCGCCCGTCATGGGTCGACAAGAAGCGCACGGCCGTGTTGTCCCCCCGCTCGCTCGAGCCCCCGAGCACCCACACCTCGGGGTAGCCATCGGCGTCCACGTCGGGCCCGAGCCCCCAGCTCAGGTAGCGGAACGGCCCGATCTCGCCGCGCGGCCGAAGCGTCGCGCCGGGCGCCAGCACCTTAAGCACCCGCAGCCCGCCGCGGTCCTCCTCGGTCCACAGCCGCAAGCCCTCAGGGGCCTGGAAGAACTCAAACCGCTGCTGGTTGCCGGCCACGACCTGCGGATCCTCCTCGCCCGCCGTCAGCGCCACCGGGTCTCGGTAGGTCAAGCGCAGGCCGCGCTCGATCAGCACCCCGATCACCTCGGGCCCCATGCCCCGCAGATCGACCGGGCCTGCCGCGGCCCCCTCGGCCGCCGGGACGGGTGGGGCCACGCCCAGCCGGATCCCTTCACCCACCTGCAGGGCAGGCTCCAGCGTCTGCGCATCCAGCACGGCGACCCCGCCGGCGCTCGTGCGCACGATGTCGATGGCGCCGTCACTGTTCACGTCCCAGCCGGGCGCCACCCAGCAGGCCTCCCAGGCCCCCAGCGCCGCCTCGGCGCTGAGGCCGTAGACGGCACACCCCCCCTGCGTGTCGTTGAGCAACACCCGCCAGCCACCGCCGGTGTTCATCAACTGCAGCTGCGACACCCCCTGAGGTAGCTCGATGAAGCGCAGGCTGGCGCCTGCGGCCGAGATCACCCGCAGGCCCACGGGGCCATCGGCGCGGGTCTCGAGCGCGACAAAGCCCGTGGCGCCGTCGGCTCCAAGCTCGATCGGCGCCTGCAGCCCGTCGGGGGCGGGCCAGACCGCGGGCATCAGCACCGCGTCCCTCGCCCCCGGCAACGCCAGGGTCCCCGCGGGCTCGAGGGTCTCGCCGTCGAGCAGCTCAAAGCGCACCCCCTCGGCGTTGACCACCTTGACGGCCACGTCTGGCTGCCCATCGCCATCCACATCCAGATCCGCCCGCATCGCCACCGCGCCGGGGATCGCCGCGCCGGTGGCGCCCGCGACGGGCACCGCGCCCTCCGACAGGCAGACCTCGACGCTCGCGTCGCGCTCAACGATGAACCGATCAGCGCGCATGACCTGGCCGTCGAGCCCGGAGTCCCAGATCGTGCTGGGCCCCCCATCGATCAGCCCCCGGTCGAGGTCGACGACGCCCCGATCAACGACGGCCTCGCCCCCGCCGCCCTCGTCACACGCCGCCAGCATGGCGAGCCCGACGCACACCAGGCCGCGCGCACTTTTCGACCATCTCATGCGGATTTCCCCCTTTGGCCCCACAAAACTGCCGTGATCTTGTCAAACCACCGCCCCACAGGGCAACGGCCGGTTGACAGGCCGTTGCCACACAGCTAAGACGCAACCCGGAATCCACCTGAGGGAAACGCCGAACAACTTGGAAGAGCGCAGAAGGATCAACCACCAGATTCGCATCTCGCAGATCATGGTGATCGACGAAGACGGTGAGCGCCTGGGCGTCATGAGCCCGGATGAAGCTCGCCGCCTCGCATTCGAAAAGGGCCTGGATCTGGTGGAGGTCGCCCCCGGCGCTCGGCCACCCGTCTGCCGTATCATGGACTACGGGCGGTTCCGCTATGAGCAGCGGAAGCGCACGAAGAAGCAGAAGCAGATCCAGACCAAGATCATCAAGCTGCGGCCGAAGACCGATCCGCACGACCTTGAGACCAAGCTCAGCCACGCGCGTCGGTTCCTCGACGGCGGGGACCGGGTGCGGTTCGTGGTGCGCATGCGTGGTCGTGAGCGCGCCGTGACCGAGCGGTGGATCCAGCAGCTCCGCGAGCTGACCGCGAAGCTCGACGACGTCGGCGTCGTGTCCGGCCGCCCGCTGCTTGAGGGTGGCGGCGTGACCGTGACCGTCGAGCCCAAGGCCAAGCCCAAGGAAGAGACCAAGGAGGCCGCCACGCCGCGGCCCCCGCGGCCGGCAGCCAAGGCAGACGGCGAGACGCCGTCGACCGAGGCGGATTCGTCGGCGCCCGAGGCCGCTGATGAGGCGTCCGAGGCCGCTGATGAGTCGCCCGCTGCGGAGGCCGCCGCTGACGCCGCGCCCGCAGCGCCTGCCGAAGAGGCGTCCGCTACGCCCGACGAGGACAGCAAGTCCTGAGCGCGACGGGTGACCGTACGCTGCGGTCACCCGGTCTCTGCCGTCTGGCACGGGCCCTTGCGCCCCCTCTCCCCGAATCGCCCCGCTGAACGCCGCCTCATCGTGAGGCACGTGCTCACGCCGCAGGCATAGATCTCTGTACTGACGCCTGGGCTGTGGACGACGGTGACCACTCGACCGTACTGACCTGCTCTGGATGCCGAGTGAGGCGCGGGCGACGTGCTGGGTAAGGCCCGCTCCGGTACGGGCACATCGCTAAACTCTACCCGTTTACCCGTCGCTCCCTGCGGCCTCCTTGCATGGTAGAGGCGCGCTCCTTGCCGCTGACTCGGGGCGTCCAACTGGCGCTGGGCCAAAGGCCACGCTGCTTGAGCGCTGGGCCAGAGGGCCCACGGTGCCCGCTGCTTGGGCGCTGGCCCCGTCAGGCCTGCCGAGGCAGCACGATCACGGCGCGCGCGCCGCCGGCTGCCCGGTTCTCCAACACCAGCCGGCCCCCAGCGGCCCGCGCGATCTCGCCCGCCAGGGCCAGCCCAACGCCCATCCCCGCCGATCCCTTGGTGCTGTGCCCAGGCCTCGACGCCGCCGCCACCGCGGCGAAGCCTGGCCCATCGTCGTCTACGATGATCCCCACCTCGTCCGCGCCCTCACGCGCCCACCGCGCCACCCGCAGATAGACGGCGCCTTGTGGGCGCTCGCCCAGCGCATCAGCCGCGTTGAGCACCAGGCACGCGACGGCCTGCTCCAGCAACAGCGGGTCCACCAGCGCCCGCGCCGCCTCGTCGCGATCACCCCGGTGCAGCCGCCGCACCTGCAGCTCAGCCAGTGCCGGCCGGACCAGCCCCATGACCGCATCTGCGATGGCGTCCAGCGCGACCACGCTGGGCACCCCCGCGTCCCCCTGCGCGAAGTGTCGGAAACGCTGAATCAGGGTCCCGAGCCGCCGGACACGGAGCACGGTGCTGTCCAACTGGGCGGCGGCCGCCTCGCCCGAGGTGCTCCCTGATCGCAGGGCCTCTGCCAGCAGCTCAAGGGACAGCCCGATCGTGGTGAGGGGGCTGCTGAGCTCATGCGCGAGCCCGAGACCAGTCAGGCCCAGCAGGAGCAGGCGCTCTTGCGCCTGAGTGTCTGCCGCCCGCTCGCCGGGCTCGTCCTCCGTGCGCATCAAGCCCCCACAAATCGCCCGGGGCGACCGGCCAGGAGCGCGTCGACCGCCTCGACGTGGTCCGCCGTCCGCTGGGTGATCCCCTGGAAGGTCGCCGCCAGCTCGAGCGCTTGCTCCAGCCCGGCGTCCCAGCTGCGATACGCGGCCCGCTTGGCGAGCTGCAGCGCCACGGGCGGCAGGGCAGCCAACCGCCGGGCCCACGCCTGCGCCTCATCCTGCAGCGCGTCGTGGGGGATCACACGGTTGACCAGCCCCATGCTGAGCGCTTGCCCCGCGTCGATCACTTCGGCGGTCATGATCAGCTCAAGCGCCCGGGGGAACCCCACCACCCGCGAGAGCACGTAGGCCCCACCATCACCCGGCACCAGGCCGACCTTGACGAACGTTGAGCCGAAGCGGGCCCGGTCGCTGGCCAGCCGCACATCGCACATACACGCCAGATCAAGCCCCGCGCCGATGGCCGGGCCATTGACCGCCGCGATCAACGGCTTGTCGAAGCGCTCCAGGCGCCGGGGGATCCCCTGGATCAGCTCGATGTATCGCGTCCGCAAGGTGGCGGCGTCTCCCGCAAACATGCCGGCCCTGGCCCGCATGCGCTTCAGATCCCCCCCCGCACAGAAGGCCTTGCCGGCCCCTGTCAACACCACGCAGCGCACGCTGGCGTCGCCCGCCAGGGTGTCGAGCACCGACAGGAACCGCGCGATCATCGGCTCGCTGTAGGCGTTTCGGGCCTCAGGTCGGTTCAACGTGATCGTCGCGATCCCGTCCGCTGCCTGAAGCTGCACCAGATCCATCTCGGTCTCACTCATACTCGGACCCTTACCGCAGCGCGCGGGCACGCGCCAAGGGCGACGCCACCCGAGCGCGGGCGCCCCGTCGCGCTGATCCTCAACACACCGATGCGCTGGGCCCGGCCACCACGCAAGGGGACCCACCGCTCAAGGCGCTGGCGCAAACACTGCTTCCAGCATCGGCCGCCCGTCCGGCCCTTCGATCAAGCGGGCGGCCGCTGCCGTGCCCTCGGGCGACCAGGCCTCAGCGCTGGTTGCCAACAGCTGGAGGGCGGCCTCTGCAGGCGACAGCGGGTCCAGGACCACCACCGGCTCCCCGATCAGCGTGCCCCACGGCCGCCGCTGAAGCGGGCGGCGCCGCTCTGCAAAGGTCAGCTGGCCCGCTTGCCACGCCTCACGGGAGAGCAGGCCAGGCGCCACCAAGAGCCGCGACAGGCCCAGCCGAGGGCGGTCACGCAGCGTCGAAAGGGCCCGCAGCGTGGCGACCGCGAAGCCATCAGGATCTGCCCACACCTCGGCGCGGGCGGCGGCAGCGAGCGCAGGCGAGGGGAGGGCGCGGGCGAGCACCCCCAGCGGGGGGCACCCCGTCAGGACCCGATCGCCCACCAGCATGACGGGCAGGCTGATGCCATGCCGCGGCCGCCGCCCACGGAGCCGGAGGGCCACCCACATCCGCTCCTCAACGCCGGGGGAAGCCACGACGTTTCGCTCGACGCTCACCCCCGCGGCGGTCAGCGCCTCCGTCACCCCCGGGCACACCGCGCTGTCCGATCCATGGAACCACTGCACGCGCTGGTCGCCCCCGGGCGGTGACCAGTCCGCTGCGCCTGGCGGCAAGTGGGCCCGCAGCATGGCCACGCTCGGGTCATCGGTCAGCACCTGCTGGCCAACGGTCACCACGGGCAGCCGCTCGAGGCTGTCGCCCAGCCCCTCGCCGCCCAGCACAGTGGCCAGGGCCCGGCGAGCCTCTGGGCTCCGGCTGACGTTGACGGTCTCGAAGGGCAGCCCCAAGGCGGTCAGCACCCGCGCCTGCGCACGGCAGGGCGGGCACGCCGTCTTCACGAACAGGCGCACCCCAGGGGTGGGCTGCCCCGGGGCCGCCACCTGCTGACCGCCCGTTCGTGGTTCGGCCGCCGCCGTCACCCAGCCCAGCAAGCACAGCCCCAGCACCAGGCCAGCCCACCGCCTCCCGGGCCAAAAACGCCGCTGCGGCCCCAGCCCCGTCGGCGATGGCCCCTGACGATCCACGCGACCCTGCCGCCCGCTCATGAGGCGCTCGCCAGGCGGCCCGCCTCGGCGAGCTCGGCGCGGGTGGCCTCTTCGAGCAGCTCGCCGTCCAGCGCGACCCCCCGATCGGCCGCCAGAAATGCGCCGCGCAGCACCGCCTTGCGGATCAGCGCACCGCTGATGGCCCAACGCCGCGCCAAGCGCTCGAAGTCGACCGGTCCCAGCAAGCACCCAGCCGGCAGCATGCGCCGCCACAGGCGCTCGCGGTCCGCGACGTCGGGCAGATCAAAGTGCACGTGGAAGCGCAGCCGCCGACGAAACGCAGGATCGATGACCGAGGCCCGGTTGGTGGTGAGGATCGAGATCCCGCCGAAGCGTTCCATCCGTTGCAGCAAGTAGTTGATCTCCAAGTTGGCGTAGCGGTCCTGGCTGGTCTGACCCTGCGTCCGCTGGCTGAACAGGGCGTCCGCCTCGTCGAACAAGAGCACCACCGGCACGCGGTCGGCCTCGTCGAACAGGCGCGCCAGGTTCTTCTCGGTCTCCCCGACGTACTTGTCGACCACCCGCGCCAGATCCACCCGATAGGCGGCCAGCCCCAGGGCCTGTGCGATGAGACCCGCCGTGAGCGTCTTGCCGGTGCCCGGCGGACCGCTGAACAGGCAGGCCAGCCCCTGGCGTTCACCAAACCTCGCGGCGAAGCCCCACTCCCGCAGCACCCGCCCTCGGTGCCGCGCATGGGCGATGATCTCGTCCACGACCGCGCGCTGGCTCGACTCGATGACCAGGGCGTCCCACGGCTGGGTCGCCTCAATGGGATCTGCCAGATCACCCAGGCGGGAGCGGACGCGCTGGCGGACGCACGCATCGAAGCGGTGCGGGTCGAGGCGGCGACCGCCGCCCTGGCCCAGGTCTGACACGCTCCGCGCCAGCGCCCTCGGGCTCAGCCGGTACGCATCCGCGAGGGCCAGCGCGTCCTCCTCATCGACCCGCCAGTCGCGCCGCTCGGCGAGCTGCTGGACCAGCCCAACCCGGCCCATGAGGTCGGGCGCTGGCCAGGACAGCGGTACCAGCGAGGGGACGGCTGCCAGCAGCGCCGCGGCGTCTGACTGTGAGACCAAGACGGCAGCCGGCGCCCTCGGGACGGCCCCCAGGGCGCCCGCGAGCTCGCGGGATCGCTGCGCCGTCACCGGGCCCACCAGGCGGACCACCCACACCCGCCCACGCAGCGCCGCGTCCCGGCAGCCGGCGCGGAGCCGGCTCGGCACCTCTGCCTCCTCAGGGGCCACTTGCGTCTCCCAGCACGCGTGGGCCACCCGCCGGCTCATCTCTCGGATCGCAGACAGCCGGCCCGAGCCCGGCTCGCCGATCAAGAGCACAGGGTCCGCGGGCGCCGACTCGGGCGGGATCCTCGCCGCCAACGCGGCCAGCACCTCGGCCTGACCGGGCCAGGACACCCAGCCGCGCTGGGGGTCGAGCGCCGCAGGTTGGTCCGCGACGGCAGGCTCACCACAGATCAGGGCTTCGACCTCAAGGGGGACGGCAAGCGTGAGGCCCAGCAGCCCCTCTCGGGGGCGCTCCGAGGGCCTGAGGAGGCCCCACCGCCGCAGCGCCCCCTGGGGCGCCAGCGCAGCGCGCACAGCGGCTCGGCTTGGGTCCGTCGCGTCCAACAGGGGCCTGCGCGCGCTCGGCGTCCCGTCCTCGGCCGCTCCGCGTGTGCTGCCATGGCCAGGGGTCTGGCCCGGGGGAGGCCCGCCTGACCCCCCAGCGCTGGCCCCGCGCTCGGCCGCTACGCGCCCCGCGACCCACCGGGACAGCAGATCGACGGTCAGCCCCGCCTCGTCTACCCGGCGGGCAATCCGCAGCACCTCGCGGTTGCACTGCAGCGCGAGCACGGCGGCCAGCACCTGCGCGTCGACCCTCCCCAGGGGCAGCCGCCCGACCGTGCGCTGCCAATGCGGGCAGTTCAGCGCGTGACGGCTCGCTGCGCGGACCGCCAGGTCGGCCGCCTCCGGATCACCGGCGCCGATCGGTGGCGCGCCCGTCGCCCAGCCCAGCGCAACACAGGCCCGCTCGTCTGGTCCGGCGCCCGTCGCCGCCCCATACAGGCGCCACCAGTCCCGGAGCACGCCCCGGGCGCCGAGCGCCCTCGCCAGCGCCCTCAATGCCTCGTCCAGTGTCAGGCCGTCGGCAGGCTGACCGTCAATCGTCACAGGCTTCTCCTGCCCCTCATCGCCACGCCGGCGGTCACGGGCGCCACGCGGGCACCGTACCAGGGTGGCCCGCTCGTTGTACGCTCCGATGACCCCCGTGCTGCCCCGCGGCCACCCGATCGAGGTCCCACCGGACGCCACCTGTCAGGCCCACTGCTCGCCCACCTGCGCCTCCATCCCTCCGGCCGCCTTTGAGCGCCTTTGGGCGCTGCGCGCACCCGCGAGATGGGGTAAGGTCCGCGCATGTATTTGGCTCGCGTCATTGGGACGGTGGTCGCCACCGTCAAGTATGAGGGGCTCTCGGGCTATCGCCTGTTGATCGTCGAGGCCATCAACGATCAGGGCGAAGCGACCGGCGCCCCGCACGCTGCGGTGGACACCACCCAGGCGGGACCCGGTGAGACCGTGATCTGCGTGGCCAGCCGCGAGGCTGCGCTGGCGTGCGATCCCACCTTCGTGCCCGTGGACGCTGCCATCGTTGGCATCGTCGACGCTGTGGATGTGCCATGATCTACGCCCAAGTGGTCGGGACCGTCGTCGCCACGGTCAAGCACGCCGCCTTTGCCGGGCGGACCCTCTTGCTCTGCCAGCCGCTCACGCCCGATGGCGCAGCCCTCGGCCCGCAACGGATCGCGGTCGATCGGGTCCAGGCCGGGGTGGGGGATCGGGTGCTCCTGCTCGATGAAGGCACCGGCAGCCGCCAGATCCTGGGCGGCGAGAGCGCGGGCCCGATCCGCACTGTCGTCGTGGGCATCGTGGACGCAGTGAGCCTCGCACCTGATCCGTCAGCGGGCGCCACGCCGTGAGCGAGAGCAGCCTGCGCCGCGATCTGGTGCGCTACAGCCACGCGATGTACGCCGCAGGCTGGGTGGCCAACCACGACGGCAACCTGTCCGCTCGCGTCGCGCCCGACCGGGTGGTCTGCACCCCGACGGCCTTCAGCAAGGCCGACGTCGGGCTGGATGACCTGTTGGTCGTCAGCAGCGATGGCACCCGCATCGCGGGGCGACACCGCCCCTTCAGCGAGCTTGCCCTTCACCGCGCGGTCTACGCGCAGCGACCGGACGTGCAGGCGGTGGTGCACGCGCACCCACCGTTCGCGACCGCCTTCGGCGCCGCAGGTCAGGCGATCCCGCATCCGTTTCTCCCTGAAGCGGTCGTGTCGTTGGGGGCAACGCTGCCGCTTGTGCCCCTCACGGCCCCCGGGCAGCCCTCGGTGGACGCGCTGCGCCCGTGGATCACCCGCTGTGACGCGGTGGTCATCGCAGGCAATGGCGTGCTGACCTGGGGACCGAGCCTCGAGCTGGCCTACCTGCGCATGGAGCTCGTGGAGCACCTGGCGCGCATCGCCCACGGGGCCGTAGCGTTGGGCGGTGTGAAGCCACTGCCCCAGAGTCTCACCGACGCGCTGGTCAGCAAGCGTGCAAAAGCGGGGCTCGCCGCCCCCGATGAGGGCAGGGCCCCCGAGCGGCCGTCCGCCAGCGCTCAGTCCGACCACAGCGCCCGGGCCGACATCGTGCACCGGGTCCAGGCCGGGCTCCCCAACGCCGATCCTGCGCTCATCGCTCAGCTCGTCGCGCAGATCGCGGCCGGCCAAGGCGCTCGCTGATCGACCTGTCGTCGCTGACGCCGGTCTCAGCCGCGATGCGACCCGTCACCGCTGAGACCGGTCATCGCGCTGCCCTCTGCGACACCTTCGACCCGGGCACGTAGGCCCAGGCCCGTCAGGCGACCGCGGGGACCTCCTCGTTGGCCTCCACCGCCTCGAAGTACTCCGCCCGCAGGCTCGCCTCCAGGGCAGCCAGGCGCTCCGGGGTCTCCTTCAGCGCCTGG
>JAUHVS010000878.1 GCA_030424955.1 bacterium
CAAAGGCGCTGAGGTCCATGTCTTCGCGGTACTGGCGAAGATCGGCCTCGAGGGCCTTCACCAGGGCGCGGTTCTCCGGGTGACTGATCTCGTCGAAGTAGACGATGGTGGAGTCGATGTCGAAGAAGCGGCCGATGTAGCGCTGGGCGAGGGCGCTCGCGATGCTGTCGGGATCCGGGTGGCCCTTGATGATGATGAGCTGGCGCGCGCCACGGGCGGACTCGAGGGTCTCGAGGAAGGCCTGCAGTCGGTCGGGCGCCTCGCAGAAGCCCCGCGCCCCGATGGGATCGCCGTCGGGGTTGAGCGCCTGGACCTCGGTGGAAGAGGGGGCGGCACGGTTGGGCAGGCTGGGCATGAACTCTCCTTTGTGGCGCCGGGCCTTCGCCCAGAGGGCATCCTTGGATGGATGCTCGCCGACCTGAAAGGCTATCCCCCAATGGGGGCAAGCCGCAAGGCAGACGGGGATCGCGGCCCCGGGGCGGCTCGGCCACTGGGGCTCGGCTGGCCCCGCCGGCTACCCGTGGACAGGCGGCAGGATGTCGGATCGGCCCTGCAGGGTGCCCCGGGCGAGGCGGGTGTGCACCCGCGCGGTGCGGGGCTCGCGCCCCTGCAGGATCAGGCACAGGTGGGTGGCCTCGACGGCGACGGCCGCACCGCGGGCGCCGAGGTGGGTCATCAGCGCGTCAACCAGGGCCGCGGTGAAGGTCTCCTGGAGCGTCAGGCGGCGGGACAGCGCGTGCACCAGCCGCTCGATGGCGCCGAAGCCGACGATGGCGCCGTCGGGCTCGTACGCCAGGTGCACGACGCCGTAGGTGGGCAGCAGGTGGTGCGGGCAGACGCAGTGAAACGGCAGGCCCGTCAGGGTGATCACGGCGCCGCCCGCGTCGGGGATGGGGTCCGCCAGGAGCTCGGCCGGATCCACGCCCTGACCCGCGAGCAGGTTGTCGCGCCAGAGGGCCGCGACCCGCTCAGGGGTGCGGGCCAGCTCGGGGTCGTCCAGCGGCGCGCCCAGGGCGCCCAACAGGGCCAGCACGGGTGAGGCGGCAGGATCGGTCATGGCGCGGGCTCTTCGGTCGCAGGGGGGCTCAGACGACAGCCCTCGGGGAGGACGTCCACCCGCAGGCCCGGCGCGACGCGGACGCAGCACGCCCGGCCAGGCTCAGGCGCGCTGGCGCCCGGCGGCGTGAGCGTGCAGTCACAGCAGCCGATGGTGTCGTTGAAGCAGAAGAGAGTCCAGTCGCAGACGAGCCCGTCGAGCTCGAACTGGATGTACTGGAAGGCGCGGATCAGCGGGATGCCGTCGGGGACCTCAAAGACCTGCCCGTTCACCTCGATGGGCACGAAGCGCTCGACGTGACCGTAGATTTTGGGGTTGGGCGATCTCATGGGCTCCGCGCGGGCTCGCTCGGGCAGCAGATGACTCAGGCCGGCGCGCCGTCGCGGTAGCGGGCGGTTCGCCGGCGCAGGGTCTCCAGGTGTGTGAGATCCACGCCCATCTCGCCCACACAGGCCTTGCCGTTCGGGGCGTGGAAGTCGGAGCCGCCGGTGCGCGCGAGCCCGTAGCGCTTGGCCAGGCTGCGGAAGCGCCGGACGGTGCGGCGGCCGTGGGCCGGGTGCTCGGACTCGACGCCGTCGAGCCCGTGCGCATCTACGCGGGGATGGACGAGCCCGGCGACTGGGAGCAGCGCGCCGCCGCGGCGGCGAAGCTCGCCGAGGTCGCCGCGCAGTGCGGCGTGTCGCCGGAGACCTCGCGGCTCGGGCTGACGGCGCTCGCGGCCGAGCTCCTGCAGCTCAGCCAGGCGAACCACGAGTTCGCGCGCGCGCGGGCCTCGAAGGAGGGCGCCAAGGCCGTCATCGCGCGCACGCTCGCCAAGACCAACGAGCTCCTCGCGCATCACGGCCTGGAGCCGGCCCGCGACGCGACCGA
>JAUHVS010000119.1 GCA_030424955.1 bacterium
GCCGTTGGGGAAGTAGCGCTGTCTGCGTGCCATGCCCGGGCGCGCCCGCTCGCCGTCGCGTCACGGATCTATCGGACACTCAGCGCGGGTGTTGATCACCGTGCTCCGATTTCCTGTCAAGTCGCTGGAGCTCAAGGGGTCTCTCGGCTTGCTGCAGGGTAGGCGCGCCCGCCGGTCAGCGATCTGAGTCATCCCTGTCGGTCACCTGGGCCAAGGCTCCCGCTGCGGCGTGCTGGCTGATGCTCAGGCCGCCCGCTTCACGGGCGCTGGCCAGGCTCAGCCCGCCCAAGCCTTGGGTGCCGAGGCGCTCGCGGACGCTCAGCGCGGCGGCCCGGCAGGTCCTGCGCACGGCGCTCGGTGTGCGCAGGCTGTCCGCCCGAGCCTCAAGCGCTGCCAGCGCGCCGGCACCACCCACCCGGTCGAGGCCCTCGGCCGCCGCCTCAGCCACTCGGCTGTCCGAGTCGCTCAGCAGGCTGAGGAGCAGCGCCTCGGCGTCGGGGAGGGCCTGGATCTGCGCCGCAGCCTGCTGCCGGACCCTGGCGTCCGTCGCCCGACACGCCCGTCGCAGCAGGGCTGCACTGGGCGCCACGCCGAGCTGGTTCGCGAGCGCGAGGATGGGGCCAACGAGTGGGCCGCGAGCGTTGGGCTGGAGGGCGTCGAGCAGCGCCCCGTCTGCCTCGCCGCCGTACCCCACGAGGCGGCTCAGGGCCTCGGCCCGCGCCGGCTCAGGGACGGCAGGGTCGAGGGCCAGGGCGCGCAACGTGGGGCACCCCGCCTGACCGAGGATCTTGGCGGCCGTGAGTCGGTCGGCGGGGTCCGGGAGCTGCGCGGCCTGGGCCGCCGCTTCGCGCAGCACGGCGTGACCTCGGTGCCGTCGAAGGAGCTGCGCGAACGCCGCCGAGCGCACCCCCGGCAGGGGGTCTTCAGCGACCTGTACCAGCCAGCCCGCCGGCCCATCCTGTGCGGCCTCCAGCGCCTCGATGGCCACCTGCAGGTGGGCCAGCAGGGCGTCGGCTCCGCTCAGGGTCATCGCGTCGAGGGGCTGGGTGACGGTCAGCACGCTGCCGGACAGGCGCGTATCGCTCGGCAGGCGGTCGAGGCCGGCGCGGGCGGCGGCGGTCAGGCGGGTCGCCGTGTCGGTCGCGCCGAACACGAGCCAGCGCTGATCGAAGCCCGCGTCACCGGTCTTGTGGTTCACGGCCTGCAGCGGGCGATCCAGCAGGCCGGCCTTGCGGGCGGGGTACACCGTCAGGCTGGGGGGGAGGGCGAGCCGCACCGAGACGATGAGCGTCGGGGGCTCAAACCCGCGACGGGAGCGCGTCTGACGGGCCCACCGCATCCGAAAGCGCGCCACGTGGCCGCCGATCGGGGCCTCCAGTCCGACCAGCCCGAGCACCGCGCGGCCCACGCTCAGTCGGACCCCGAGGTGCTCAGCGAGCGCACGCATCAGCGCCAGCGGGCCGCGGAGGTGGAACCAGGCGAAGCCGACGGCGAGGGCGAGGGCCAGGACAGGGAAGGCGGCACCCATGGATCAGCGGGGCGCCGGCCGGCTCATAGCCGGTCGAGGAGGTCGGTCAGCAGCGCCACACCAAAGCCCGTGCCCCGCTCGCCCGCCGTGCTGGGCCCGGCGATGTCCAGGTGCAGCCAGCCGCCCGCATAGGCGTCGGTCAGGTGCTCCGCGATGAACTGGCCCGCACAGGAGCTCTGCGCGTTCATGCGGTCCTTCACCGAGTTCTTGAGATCGGCCACCTCGCTCTTGAACTCGCCGCGGAAGAACTCCGGCGCGTAGGGCAGCGGGTGCACCAGGTCGCCCGACGCCCGGCCCGCGGCGATCGCGGCCGCCTCCAGCGCGTCGTCGTTGCACACCGACGCGGCGTGCCGCCGGCCGGTGGCGATGAGCTGCGCCCCGGTCAGGGTCGCGACGTCGATGATCACGTCGGGCTGCAGGTGGCGCTCAGCCCACGCCACGCCGTCCGCCAACACCAGCCGCCCTTCGGCGTCGGTGTTGTTCACCTCGACGGTCTTGCCCGAGTACATGGTCAAGATGTCGTCGGGGCGCATGGCGTTCGGCCCGACGCTGTTCTCGGCCAGGCACAGCAGGGCCGTCAGCCGGTGGGGGGTGCCCAACTCCACCGCCGCCTTGAAGGCGCCCAGCACCGCCGCCGCGCCGCCCATGTCGCCCTTCATGCCGGGCATGTGGTCCTTGCCCTTGATGCTCAGGCCGCCCGTGTCATAGACGATGCCCTTGCCCACCAGGCTGACGCTGCGGCCCGTGGGCTTGCCCCGGTGGGTGAGGATGACCAGGGCCGGCAGGTGGGTGGCGGCCTTGCCGACGCCCCACAGGCCGCCCAGGCCAGACTGCGCCACCTGGGCGCCCTCGAGCACGGTGATGTCGATGTCACCCTTGGCGGCGACGTCCCGGGCCACCTCGATGAAGGTCTCGGTGTTGAGCTCGCTGGTGGGCGCGTCCACCAGCCGCGCCGCCAGGCGCACGCTGTCGGCCACGATCTGCGGCCGCTTGGGCGACACCGAAGCCCCATCGGGGCCGATCAGCGCCACGCGCACCAGCCGCTCCGGCGGGCGGGGGCCCGACTTCCGGGTGAACTCGGGGAGCGCGCGGGCGATGGCCGCACCGGCCGCCACGGCGTGGGCGGCGTCGTCCAGCGCGACGATCACGGCCACCTCGCCCTTCGACGGGATCTGGCGGGCGGCGAGATCGGCGACGACGTCCGGTCGGCCAGGCGCGTTGTGGCGGCTGCAGCGGTCGCTGACGACGCCCACGATGACCCGCCCCGTGGGGCCGTCGGTGAACGTCCCCTGCGCGGCGCCCTTGTCGCCAGGGCTACAGGCGTCGATCATGGCGTCCCAGCGCGCCCCCACGCCTGCGGGCAGCAGGGCCGTGATGGCCTCGCCGCGCAGCGGGCCCGCGCGGCCAATGAACAGGGCAGTGGCCGACCCGTCGAGGGCCTGCGCTGCGGTCATGAACTCAAGATGTGTCTTCATGGGGCGCACCGTATAAGGCGCCCCCCCCTTGGTCAACTGACGGAGCCCATGCGAAATCACCCCACCAACCGCCCGTTTTCCCTTTGCGCGCAGCGGCGCTCGCCGGCGGCGCCGGAACACCACGGGCGCTGCCTGGCGCTGGTCGCCCTGGCGTTGATTTCGCTGGCGTTGCCGAGCGCCGCGAGCGCCCGCCGCACGCCCTGGGCGAAGGTGGACGGGCCCAGCGCGCAGACCCCCGCGGCCATCGGCGGCTACGCCGGCGGGTGCCTGGCGGGGGCTGAGGCGTTGCCCGAGCGCGGCGAGGGGTTCGAGACCATCCGCCGCTGGCGCAAGCGCTACTACGGTCACCCCCGCCTGATCGCCTTCTTGCGCTGGTACGGCGCCGAGGTGCTGCGCGAGACGGGCAAGGCGGTGCTGGTGGGGGATCTGAGTCAGGCGCGCGGGGGGCTGATGGCGTCAGGCCACCGCAGCCACCAGCTCGGGCTCGACGCGGATCTCTGGTTCACGCGGCCGAAGCAGCGCAAGCGCGACGCGCACTTCAAGTCCTGCGTGGATCGCGAGCGGGACACGGTGGATCCGCGGGTGTTTGGAGAGCGCCAGCTGGCGCTGCTCAAGATCGCAGCCGCCCACCCCGACGTGGCGCGGATCTTCGTGCACTGGGCCATCAAGCACCACCTGTGCGCGTCCGTCGGCGCCGATCGCGGCTGGCTGCGCAAGATCCGCCCTTGGTGGGGCCACGACCGGCACTTCCATGTGCGCCTGCGCTGCCCCGAGGACAGCCCCGATTGCCGGGATCAGGCCCCGCTCCCGCCGGGCGACGGGTGCGGCACCGAGACCTGGTTCAGCGCTGCCGAGGTGGCCGCCCGCAAGGCGGCGGCCCGCAAGAGCCCCCCCGCCAAGCGACCCCCGCGCAAGCGCCGGCCGCCGCCGCCGAAGCGCTGCAAGCAGGTGTTGACGGCGCGGCCGCGGCGCTGAGGCCGCGGGGCCTGGGGGGGAGAGGCCGCGGACAGCCGGTCGCGGCGGGCAGGCCGCGCTACTGAGCCTTCAGCCGCAGCAGGTGATCGGCGCGGGCATCCACGAAGTACAGGTCGCCGGTCTGCGGGTGGAAGGTCAGCCCCATGAGGGCGCCCGTGGGCAGGCCGGTGTCGAGCCAGTCCGCCACGGTGCCGTCCGGGTGGTAGGCCCAGATGCGGCTGGTCGCGTTGTCGGTGACATAGAGCAGGCCATCGGGGCCGCGGGCCAGGCCCGAGGGGTGGGTCAGCTCGGTGTCGGTGGCGCCAAACACCTCGAGGTCCGCGTGGTCGTTGACCCGCCACAGCTGGGTGCCGGGCTCGGTCACGGGCAGGCGCTCGGTGTCGTCGCCACCCACCGTGGTGTCGAGGGTCACCACCCGGCCGTTGCCGGTGTCGGCGACGTAGAGCAGGCCGGTGTCGGGGTCCAGCAGCAGGTGGCTGGGCACGTCCGGCACGCGCTGCACCTCGCCCACGGCGAAGCGCCACATCTCGCCGTCGCTGTGATCGTCGTAGCCAGGGCCGTGATCGCTGGCGAAGTCGGCCCGCATCAGCGAGTTCGTGAGGCCCTCGAAGATCCAGTAGACGTTCGCGCGCTCCCACTCGATGCCCATGCACAGCGGGCTCTCATGGAGCATGTCGAGGTGGCTACCCAGATCGGCCCCCACGAACTCGACGGCGTCCGGGTTGGTGCGCCCGTAGATGAGCGGGTCCGCCGACCACAGGGCGGGGCCCATGAAGTCGTTGGGGGGCGCCTGATCGTTGTAGGTGTTGCGGCTCTCCTGGCAGGTCGCGAAGACGAAGGGGAGGCCGAAGTCGATGCTCGACACCTCCTCCATGAAGTGCAGCGCGAAGGGGTCGATGATGTGGATCGAGCTCTGCCGGGCGGTGCCGGTCTGCAGGAAGATGCTGGTGCTGTCGTCGTCGCGGTTGACGACCCACAGCTCGCCGGCCTCCATGGGGTTGAAGTCGAGATCCCGGGGGTGGTTGAGGCCGTCAGCGTCGGTGCCCACGATCTCGATCTCGACCGCGTCCGCGGTGTGCCGGCCGCTGCCGAGCAGGGGGACGCCGCCGGTGCCGCCGTCGCCGCCCGCACCGCCCTCGCCGCCCTCGCCGCCTTCACCGCCGAGGCCGCCCTCGCCCCCGGCGCCCCCTTCGCCGCCGGGCCCGCCGGCGCCGCCCGCTCCCCCTGCGCCGCTGGCGGCGGCGTCGGGCACCACGAGCGGGGCGTCGGCGTTGTCATCGTCGGGCGCGCAGGCGCTGAGGCCGAAGAGCAACGCGACGCTCAAGGCGGCGTGCGAGCGGCTGGACAGGGGGAAGGGCGCGGGCATGGGGCAGCTCCTGGGCTTGAAACGGTGGGCGGTCCATCCGCCGTGCGTATGCTGACGCGGATGAGGATCGGTGCGTTGCAAAGCAAGTTGCGGTCCAGCGCGCTCAGCGGGTTTGGCTTGACGCACTCCGCCGGGCGGGGCAGACCCGCGTGATGGAAAGCAACGCACCCAAGACCCACGCCAGCATCGCCAAGGATCTGCGTGGGCTACCGAACCTCATCAGCCTGGCCCGGGTCCTGCTGCTCTTTGTCGGCGTCGCCCTGTGGTTCACCGGCCACCCCGTGCCCGCGGTCGGCCTGGGCACGGCAGCCGGCCTCACCGACTACCTGGACGGCTACCTGGCCCGGCGCATGAACCAGGTCACCTACCTGGGCGCCATCCTCGACCAGTTCAGCGATCTGCTCTTTGAGTCGACCCTGCTGCTGATGGTGATGACGAGCGGCGAGGCCGCCGCGCCGCCGCTGTGGCTGCTGGTGGTCTACCTGGTGCGGGAGTACTGGGTGTCGACGATCCGCCGCTTCATGGCCGCGCACTCGCTGAACATCGAGAGCAACTTCCTGGGCAAGCTCAAGACCAACTTCTTCGGCTGGTCCTTCATTCCGTGGTTCCTCTACATCGCCCACGTCGTGCCCGCCGCCGACACCGTGTGGCTGGTGCTCGGGTGGACGGGCGTGGTGGGTGGCCTGATCTTCAGCGCCATCAGCGGCATCGACTACTCGCGCCAGTTCTTCCGCGCCTACGACACCCTCGAGCTCGAGGCCTGAGGCTGCTGTGAGCGCGCTGGGCAACATCTACGACGGTCTGGACGACGAGGGCGACGGGCCCCGCGGGCGGGATCTGAACGCTGACATCACCGTGGCCCGTTCCCAGCTGGGTCAGCCGTTCACCGTGCGGGTGCCGCTCGTGCTCACGACCGATGACGGGGCGCGGGTGCGGCGGGCCCTCAGCGCCGACGACGAGGGGGACGGGCGGCTGCAGATCAACCTGCCGGCCGACATGCCCGACGCGGCGACCCTGCGGCTGCGGGGGCTGGGGGAGAAGGTCGCGGACGGCGCGCCCGGGGATCTGTATCTCGCCGTGACGCTGGTGGCGCAGCAGGCCCCGACCCGGCCCGTCGGGGGCTGGTGGGTGGCGGGCCTGATCCTGATCGCGACGTTGGCGGGCTGGGCGCTGTCACGGTAAAACCTCGGGGCTCACGGCTCTGAGGTCACCCCTATGCGCTCCATGTTCGCGCTGGCCGCTGTCGCGGCCGCCGCCACCTTCCAGCTCGGCTGCGGTCCGTGTCAGCAGATCGCGGCCCACCGCGACGCCTTCCAGGCCCGCGAGGCCACGAGCGGCGCGGCGCCCCACCTGGCGATCTCGATCCCCCAGTCGCTCATCAACGACGCCATGTCGGCGGGGCTCGCGCGCATCCGACCCAAGGAGCTCGATCTGCCGGGCATGGGCCAGATCGCGCGCTACGTCGACAAGATGAGCTTCGCCCCCAAGCGCATCGGCATCGAGCGGGCGGCCAACAGCAAGGACCAGTACCGCATCGCCATGGATCTGGACGTGGGGCTGGGGAGCTCGTCGCTGTTCGTGATGACCCTGGCCACCCAGACCGCGCCCCTCATCAACCGCGAGAAGGGCGAGGTGGAGCTGGCGCTGCGCGCGGACATGCTCGAGAGCCTCACCCCGAGCATCCCCGACGCTGCGGTGAGCCGGCTGACGAGCGCGCTGCTGAGCAAGGTGCCAGCCGCGGTGCGGGCGCTGCTGCCGCGCAGCGAGATCGACCGGCTGTCCCGCGGCGCCATCCAGTACGTCAGCCAGAACGCGGTGCGGCTGCTGCGCAGCCAGATCCTCACGCCCATGGGCCAGCTGGCGAGCTTCCGCTTCAAGATGCCCGACCTGCCGCTGGCGTCCCTCGAGATGGTCAGCCAGTCGGGGCGCTTCGACATCCTCGCGCGCACCACGCTGCCGGTGCAGCGGGGCCTGGGCACGCTGCCCAGCGCCGCCGCGTCCCGCAGCCGGGTGGGCGCCGCCGACAGCATCCAGGTGCGGGTCGCGACGGGCGCCGTGGTGGAGCTGGCGAACTGGGCCATGGGCCGCGGTGAGCTGCCCAACGCCTTCGACATGAACGGCAAGCCCACCCCGGGCGGCAGCTTCTCGGCGGGCCTGGAGTGGGCGAGCGGCGAGAGCCCCCTCAAGATCAACGCGTGGAGCGCGCAGGGCACCTGCATCCGGGCGCGCATCGGGGCCAACCCGCTGGTGGCCCTGCGGGACGGCAAGCTCGACCTGGGCGTGCAGGGCGTGAAGATCGAGGAGCTGGAGGGGCCGCCGCTGCTCAAGGAGGCCACCCAGTGGGCGACCTCGCTGTGGGACAACTCGGTGGGCGCGAGCAAGACCCGCATCAGCACCGCGAAGTTCGGGCTGGGCGGCGACAAGGCCGGCGGCATGGATCTGGCGAGCGTGGCGCTGGAGGGCGACGCCCTGGTGTTCTCGCTCAAGACCGGCGGCAGCGCGGCCAACACCCGTCAGCGCAAGCGCACCGCCCCGGTCATCAAGAAGGGCACCCGCAGCCAGCTTTGGTCGCCGGCCCCCGGCGCGCGCTGCGGCGGCTGAAGCGCGGCCCACCGCCCGAGGGGTGCGCCGCGGCGACGTCGCGCAAGGCGGTCGGGCCCCTGAGGGCGCTCAAGTCAGCTGGCGGCGGCCGTGCATCCACAGCGAGGTGTCGCGGCAGCGCCCGTCGGCGCTGAAGGTGCGCCAGGTCAGGTGCTTCTCGCCGGCCCAGTACTCGCCGTCGATCTCAGGCCGGCCGTTCGGGTAGTAGGTGCGGTAGCGCCCGTGGCGTTTGCCGTCCGCGTAGTCGCACACCAGGGCCTCCTGGCCGTCGATGTACCACTCGGTCCAGCGGCCGTGGGGGCGGCCCTCGACGTAGGTGGCCTCGCGGGCCTTCTGGCGGGCCCGGTCGGCGCGCCACCACACCCACAGCCCGTGTCGGCGGCCGGCGACGAAGTGGCCCTCGCTCTCGATCTGCCCGCCCTCGAACCAGCTGACGAAGCGGCCCTCCTCCAGGCCGTCCTTGAAGCGGCCGTAGCGGCGGCGCTTGCCGTTGGGGTGCCACAGGGTCCACTCGTGCACCTGCTCGCCGTCGACGTAGAGCCCCTCGCGGCGCTTGTGGGTGCCGCCCGGCCACCACTCGCTGAAGGGCCCGTCTCGGCGGCCATCGGGCAGCGCGACCCACACGGCGAGGCCCTCGGGGGGGGCGGCCCCACACAGCACATGGCCCGGCGGCACCTGACCGCGAAACAGCCACCACCCATCGACGACCCCTGACGCCACAGCCCCCCCTTTGGCCGGCGGCCCATCCACCGCCTGCGTGGGCTTGAGTGTGCGGGGCGGGGGCGGGGGGAGCAAGCGGCGCGGGCCGCGAGGGCCCGGGGGTCAGTCGAGGTCGTCGGGGTCGCGGAGCTCGGGCGGGGGGGTGGTGCCACGGCGGTCGAGCCACGCGCCGAAGAGGTAGCGGATCTCGGCGAGCTGATCGTCGACGGTCAGGGGCAGCGCCTTGCCGAACAGATCGAGCAGCACCACGGCGTTGACCGAGGCGTCGAGCTTCACGGCGGCCCACAGCCGGCGGGTGATCTGGCGGTTGATGACCTGCATGTTCTCGTAGATATCGAGCAGGCCATCGAGGTTCATGGGGACCGCGCGGCCCTCGGTGCGGGCCATGTACTGGCCGAGCAGCCAGCTGCTGGTGGCGCGGTAGATGGTCTCTTCCTCGCTGGCGAAGGGCAGGTGGAAGCGGGCCATGGGCCGAAAGAAGGTGGTGTGGGGGCAGCCCGAGGTGGCGATGAGCAGGCCCATCAGGCTGGCGAGGGCGCGCTGGGCGGTGGTGTGGGTGTGCACGGTGCGCTCGGGCACGGTGACCACCACGTCCACCTCGGTGTAGCTCGCGAGCTGACCGGCGAGCTGTACGACGTCCGACAGGCTGCTCGCCAGCGGGCACTGGGGGTGCCGATCGGGCCGCAGCGGGCAGTTGCTGCACTGGTGAAACTCGAGGTTCGTCCAGACCGGCGGGGCCTCTGGCGGCGTGCGCTGCAGGTCGAGGGTCTGACGGTCCAGGTGGACCGCGAACGACTCACGCTTGCCGTCGGGCAGGGTCAGGGCATATTCGATGGCGAAGCTGTCGCTCACGGGGCCTCCGGCGGTCCGGGTCCCCCGGCCGCGACCCGGTGAACGACACCCGCGGCGGTTTGGCTTGAGCGGCGGGGTCACAGGCTACGACATCGGCGGCGAAGGGGCCCCATGGCGACACGCAGTCTCGGCGAGCGGTTGGTGGATGAGCGCCTGGTGATGGGCGTCATCTTGTTCAACCTGGTGATCCTGTTCGTGCGTGGGTTCCCGGCCTTCGCGGCCCACGATCCGTGGCTGTTCGCGCTCGACTACGCCTGCCTCGTGTACTTCTTCTTCGAGATGGTCGTGAAGCTGCGCCTGCTGGGCCTCAGGGGCTTCTGGGCGCGGGCGATCAACCGCTTCGACCTGGCGCTGGTGGTGGCCAGCACGCCCACCCTCATCAGCCCCTTCACCGACGTCGACGAGATCGCGCTGGTGCTGGTGTTCCGCGCCGCCCGCGTGCTGCGCTTCCTGCGGGTGCTGCGCTTCATCCCGCACGCCGATCAGCTGTGGCACGGGGTCATGCGGGCGCTGCGGGCGTCGGTGGGCTTCATCATCGCCCTGGCCGCGTACAACCTGGTGCTGGGGCTCATCGCTGCCCACCTGTTCGCGGACGTGGCGCCGCAGCACTTCGGCGATCCGCTGGTGAGCGTCTACACCATGTTCAAGGTGTTCACCGTGGAGGGCTGGTTCGACATCCCCGACCAGATCGCCCTGGCCGCGCCGCACATGGCGCTGATGGCCCGGGGCTTCTTCGTGTTCGTGGTGCTCACCGGCGGCATCCTGGGCTTCTCCATCGCGAACGCCGTGTTCGTCGACGAGATGGTCATGGACAACAACGACGAGCTGGAGCGCAGCGTCGCCTTCCTGGCCAACGAGATCGAGAAGCTGCGGGCCGAGAACGAGCAGCTGATCGTGACCCTCGGCGAGAAGGTGGATCAGCTCGTGGCGACGCGGGATCGCTGACGGCGGGTGCCGTTGAGCAGGCGGCCGAGGGGCGTGGCGCGCACCAGCGCCCAGTCGCTGAGCTGGCCCACGGCGAGGGTCAGCGCGGTGACGGCGGCCCAGCCCAGCCAGGGGGACAGCCCGAGCGGCGCGAGCCACACCTGCAGCGCGAGCACCACCGGCAGGTGCACCAGGTAGATCCAGTAGGAGGCGTCGGCCACCGCCTGCAGGGGGCGGGGGAGCGGTCCGCGCCATCGCCCCGCCAGGCATAGGGCGCCGGCCACCAGGTGGGCGGCCAGCAGGGCGTGCAGGGCGGCCTCGGCCACCGTCCCTGGGGCGGCGACACCCGACAGCCAGAGCGGCAGCCCAGCGGCGACGGTGACCGCCGGGAGCGCGGCCCACCGGCCCCAGCGCCAGCCGCCCCCATCGGCGCCGTGGGCCGCGGCGCCGAAGGCGAAGAACAGCCCGTAGTAGGCCAGCGCCCAGGGCGCGGGGGTGATCGCGGTCGGCGCGATCAGGGGGGGCTCGCCAGCCAGCGCGGCGGGGAGCAGGGCCACAGGCAGCCACAGCAGCGCCTGCGGGCCGCGGAGGGCCGCCCGCCCCCAGCGCGCCCAGCGGCGGGGCGCCCAGCGGGCTGCTGCCGCGGCGGCGAGGCACAGCAGGAGCAAGTACTCCAGGAACCACAGGTGCATGGTGTGCACCCCACCGCCCCGCTGGGCGAGGGGGCTGGGCCCCAGCCGGGTGTTGGCCCACAGGATGATGGCCACCATCGCGACGGACAGCATCGGCCAGAACAGCGCGAAGGGCAGCCCCAGGCGCCGCAGGCGGTGGCGCGCGAAGCCGCCGATCCCCCGGCGGGCCATGAGATCGACGGCGAAGTAGCCCGCGATGGTGAAGAACACCGGCATGCGCCACAGGTGGCTGATGGCCTGGGCGTGCTGCAGGGCGACGCTGCCGACGGGGTGGGTGACGAGCCAGGGGACGGGGGGCGCCGCCACGTACGCGTGGGCGGCGTGGTAGGCCACGCCCAGCAAGAGCGCGAGGGCGCGCACCGCGTCGAGGTCGTGGCGCCAGCCGGGGGCGCGGGGGGCGCCCTCAGCGGCCGGGCTGGGCGAGGGGTCGCTCAACCCCACCTGAGGCGGCAGCGGGCCGCTCAGGCGCGGCGGCGGCGGCGCAGGAGGGGCAGGCCCAGCAGGAGCGCGAGCCACGCCAGCGGATCCTGGCTGCGATCGACGCTGCAGTTGCAGCCGATCTCTTCGGGGGCGGGGTCGCCCTCGGCGTCGCCGGGCGGGATCTCACCCGCGATGCCGCCGGTGCCGCCCGCGCCGCCCT
>JAUHVS010000879.1 GCA_030424955.1 bacterium
ATGACCAGGCCGGTCTTCATGCCGTCGAACTTCTCACCGCTGGTGACCACCTGGTAGCGGTCCTTGGTGTTGAAGTAGGTGTTGTTCGGCTCGGCGATGGCCGTCTCGCGCGGGTCCTGCTCTTTGTTGCGCACCGGATCGTCGCCCAGGGTGCACTCGATGTTGGGCACCTGGCCGTCGTTGGCGTGGGTGCAGGCCGTGCTGGTCTCGGTGTCGAAGGTGCCCACCGCGTACAGCGCGCCCACCACGAAGCCCGCGGCCGCGAGGGTGAAGGGCACCGCCGACTGCGCCGGCTTGTCGGCGTAGAGCAGGCCCCAGCCGCCGCCCGGGATGAGGCTCAGCCCGACGGCCGCGCCCATCGACTTCGCCTGCTCGTCGATCTCGATCTTCATCAGCGTGTCGAGGGTCTCCTCGTCGCGCAGATCGCTGTCGTCCAGCTGGGCGAGCAGGACGGCCGGCGGGGGCGCGTCCTCGATGGCGGTGGCGGGCACCGCCTGCGCGAGCGCGGCGCCCGGCGCGAGGCCGGCGACGAGGATCCCAGCAGACAGGATGCCGGTGCTGGTGAACCCGGAAACGATGCGGCGCATGGGCGGCTCCCTGGAACGGACAATGGCCGGGAGCGAGTGTCCCCCGTGCTGTGCCCGGGGTCAACCTCGGGCACCCACTGAAATCAGAGCGTATAGAAGATGTTGAAGTGCACGCGGGTCTCCTGCGGCGCGAAGACCGTGCCCCGCAGCGGGTAGGCGACGTCGATGCGCAGGGGGATCTGCCCCGTCACCAGCCAGCGCAGCCCGCCGCCGACGCTGGGGTGGAAGCGGTCGGGGCTCATCGATCGCCACTCGGCCGACACGGCCCCCACGTCGCCAAAGGCGGTGAACCAGAAGTCCTCGAGCAGGAAGGTGGGCCAGCGCAGCTCCAGGCTGCCCAGGAGCATGGCCCGCCCACCCACGGTGGGGATCACGTCCACCACGTCCGCCGCGTCCGGCAGCGCGTCCGCGCACCAGGTGTTGCGGCGCCGGCCCCCACAGGCGTCGATGCTCGCGTCGGCGTAGCCGCGCACGGGCAGCACCACGCCGTCGCCCCCGGCCTTGAACAGGAAGTCCGCCCGCAGATCGGCCTCGGGCTGGTCGGTCTGGATCGCCCCCACCCTCAGCGAGGGCACCACGATCAGCCGCTTGCGGAAGAAGCTGTGCACGCTCTGCCCGATGAGGATCTCGCGGAAGGACAGGGTGGCGTCGGTCTCGGCGGTGACCAGGGCCTCGCTCGACAGGTTGAGGAACCAGCCGCGGCTGGGGTGCAGCGGGTTGTCGCGGCGGTCCCAGGTCAGCGCCGGCTGCACGTTCACCGACAGGGTCACGTCGCCGAAGGGCGGGCGCTCGTCGTTGACGCTCAGGCCACGGCGCCGCTCGGCGCGGAACTCGTTCGAGATGGTGGCCCGCAGCCCCTGCCCCCACCGGTCGGGGTAGCTGAGGTTGTAGAAGTCGTAGCCCAGCACGGCCTCCAGCCGGCCCAGCTGCTGGTAGGCGTCGCGCTGGGCGGTGCGGCCCTGCCGGAAGGTGAGCTCGGTGTTGAGGTTGAGCCGGGTGCCGAAGAAGCGCCGGTCCTTCAGGAAGGGGCCGACCTCCCAGCTCGCGTAGTCGCCCTCGATGTCTTGCGGCGCGTCGATGCGGTTCGCGTGGTTGGCGCCGATACCGACCTCGAGGGCGCGGCCCAGGAAGTTGCGGTCACGCAGGGACAGGCTGCCGGTGTAGAGCACCGGGATGTTGTCGGTGCCCACCGGCGAGCTGTCGACCTGCAGGCCCAGCAGGGCGTCGAGCACCTGGTAGCGGCCCTCCTCGACGGTGACCATCACCGCCGCCCGGCGCTCGCCGTCGGGGGCCTCGGTGCCGCCGTCGCTCAGGGTCTCGACCCGC
>JAUHVS010000120.1 GCA_030424955.1 bacterium
CCGGCTGGGAAGACGTCGAGGACTTCGTCAAGCAGATCTGCATCGGGCACGTGGACAACGCGCGCACCATCCGCGACAGCCACGAGCTGATGGCCGCCGTCACCGACGACATCATCGACCAGATCGCGGCCACCCGGGACCAGTTCCGCAGCGAGAAGGCCCAGGTCCTCTCGGCGGGCGGGCTGCACATCCTGGGCACCGAGCGCCACGAGAGCCGCCGCATCGACAACCAGCTCCGCGGCCGCGCCGGCCGCCAGGGCGATCCGGGCTCCAGCCACTTCTTCCTGAGCCTGGAAGACGATCTCATGCGGATCTTCGCCAACGACCGCATGGCCGCGATCATGGACCGCCTGGGCATGAACGACGACCAGCCCATCGAGGCGGGCATGGTCAACCGGGCCATCGAGAACGCCCAGCGCCGCGTCGAGGCCATGCACTTCGACAGCCGCAAGAACCTGCTCGAGTACGACGACGTCATGAACCAGCAGCGCAAGACGCTGTACGGCTGGCGCCGCGCGATCCTCGACGCCGATGACGAAGAGCTCAGCGAGATCACCCTCGACGCCCTCGAGGATCTCGTGCGCAACATCGTGGCCATCCACTGCAACGACGCGCTGCCGGCCGACCGCTGGGACCTCAGCGCCCTGCAGCAGGACGTGCTGTTCCAGTTCAACCACGAGGTGGACGTCAGCGACCTGCCCCGGGCCCGCCCGCGGTACGAGGAGCGCATCTACTTCGAGGTCGAGGCCCCGCTGAAGGCCAAGACCGAAGAGGTCAACGCCCACCAGGACGGCCTCTTCTTCCGCCTCCAGAAGGACCTGTTCCTGCGCACCATCGATGAGCTGTGGAAGCAGCACTTGCAGGTGATGGACCAGCTGCGCACGGGCATCGGCCTGCGCGGCTACGGGCAGCGCGACCCGAAGAAGGAGTACCAGAAGGAAGGCTTCCGGCTGTTCACCGACCTGATGATGGAGGTGAAGTCGAAGGTGCTGGGCCAGCTCTACCGGCTGCAGGTCGAGAGCCAGGCCGACGTGGAGCGCCAGGAGGCCGAGCACCAGCGCCTCTACGAGGAGCAGCAGCGCCGCCTCGACCAGATCGCCGCCATGCACCTCGCCGAGGGCGCGCAGGACGATCCCGAGGTGCTGGCCGCCCTGCAGCGGCGCGCCGAGCAGCAGCGCCAGATGGAGGCCCTCGCCGATCAGCAGGGCGACGACGAGGGGGCCGCGCGCGCCCGCCGCCGCCGGCTGGAGCAGCAGCGCCAGCTCCAGATGATCGCGGGCCGCCAGACCCCCGACGCCCCCGCCGGCGCCACGCCCCAGCAGGGCGGCCCGGCCCCCGACGACGTGCTCGCGGCGCCCCAGGCCGCCCCGCAGACGCCCGCCAAGCGCGCGCGCCCCAAGATCGGCCGCAACGACCCCTGCTACTGCGGCAGCGGCAAGAAGTACAAGAAGTGCCACATGGCGCAGGACGAGGCCGAGGCCGCGGTGCTGGGCGAATGAGCTGGGCCGACTGGCAGATCCCGGGCTTCCGGTTCGCCGGCGTCCGGGCGGGCATCAAGAAGAGCGGGGCCAAGGATCTCGCCCTGCTGGTGGCGGACGGCCCCGTGACCTGCGCCGGCGTGTTCACCACCAACCAGGTGGTGGCCGCGCCCGTCGTGCAGAGCCGGGCCAAGCTCAAGCACCGCTTCGTCGCCGAGGCCCTGGTGGTCAACAGCGGCAACGCCAACGCGTGCACGGGCCCCCAGGGCGCGGCGGACGCGGCGCAGATGGCGGCCCTGGTGGCCAACGCCCTCAACCTCGACGACGCGGACGTGCAGGTGGCCAGCACCGGGGTCATCGGCGCGCCGCTGCCCATGGCGGCGGTGGCGGCGGGCATCGAGGCGGCCATCGCCGCGCTGCGCCCCGATGGCCTGAGCGACTTCGCCGAGGCCATCATGACCACCGACAAGCGCCCCAAGATCTTCGGCGCCCGCGCCGAGATCGGCGGCCGCACCATCACCGTGGCCGGCGCGAGCAAGGGCGCGGGCATGATCCACCCCAACATGGCGACCATGCTGGGCTTTGTGGTCACCGACGCCGGGGTGGACGGGGCGATCCTCGACCCCATCTGGCGGGGCGTGTGCCAGCGCACCTTCAACGCCATCACCATCGACGGCGACACCAGCACCAACGACACCGCCCTGTGCTTCGCGAGCGGCGCGGCGGGCCCCATCGAGCCCGACGATCTGCCGGAGCTGACCGATCTGCTGGAGTCCGTGGCCGTCGAGCTGGCCCGCGCCATCGTGCGTGACGGCGAGGGCGCCACCAAGGTGGTCGCGGTGACCGTCAGCGGCGCGGCCGACTTCGAGGCCGCCCAGACCGTCGCCAACACCATCGCCCTGAGCCCGCTGGTGAAGACCGCCATCCACGGGGAGGACCCCAACTGGGGGCGCATCATCGCCGCCGCCGGCCGCAGCGGCGTGCCCTTCGACCCCCAGGCCCTGCGCCTGTGGATCGGCGACACCCTGCTGTACACCGGGGGCCGCTGGCTCGGCACCGAGGCCGAGGCCGCGGCCAGCGAGACCATGGCGATGCCCGAGTTCACCCTGCGCCTCGACCTCGCCACGGGCGATCAGCGGCACACGGTGTACACCTGCGACCTCAGCGCCGCCTACGTGCGGATCAACGCCGACTATCGGAGCTGAGGGCCGGGCCCCGAGGGCCGATCGCGGGGCCCGCGCCCCCGCCGCCTGCACACCGCCGACGCCCTCGCCCGAGGGCTGACGCGCTCTTTCGAACCTGTCACAGTCTGGGCGACGGCCCGTGCGGCCCGCCCAGCCCCCGTCGGAGGACGCCCATGGCCCGCCGCCCCATGACCCTCACCCAGAAGATCCTGTTCGACCACGCCGTGCGGCCCCCTGCCGAGGGGCTGCGGACCGGCGACATGGTGCGGGTGAAGGTGGACTGGACCATCGCCAGCGAGCTGGCATGGAACGGCATGGCCCAGACCTACGAGGCCCTGGGCAGCCCGCCGCTGCACGACAAGGAGCGGTTCTACCTGGCGGTGGATCACACGGTGGATCCCGTGACGCTGGCGTCCGATCCGAAGGCCCGCGCCCTCACCGAGCTGTCGCGGCGCTTCGCCAAGGACAGCGGCATCAAGCACTTCTACGACGCCAACGAGACCATCCTGCACACCAAGTTCTACCGGGACCTGGTGCTGCCGGGGCAGGTGGTGCTGGGCGCCGACAGCCACACCAGCAGCCACGGCGGCATGGGCGCCTTCGCCATCGGGCTGGGCGGCGCCGACATCACCGTGGCCATGGTGCTGGGCGAGAGCTGGATCGAGGTCCCCGAGGCCATCGCGGTGGAGTTCACCGGCGATCTGCAGTTCGGCGTCACGGGCAAGGAGATCATCCTCAAGACCCTGGGCGAGCTGGGCCGCAACACCGTCGCCATGGAGCGCTCGGTGGAGTACGTGGGCGAGGCCGTGCGGCACTTCACGCCCGACATGCGCTTCACCATCGCCAACATGACCGCTGAGTTCGGCGGGCTGAACGGCATCTTCGAGGCCGACGGCCAGATCGCCGAGTGGCTCCAGCGCTTCCCCCGCACCGACGCCGCGCCGCGCTACTTCCGCGCCGACGCCGACGCCGAGTACGTGGGCCGCTACCCCATCGACCTCAGCACAATGGCGCCGCAGATCGCCAAGCCCTTCAGCCCCGACAACGTGCACGGCGTGGACACCCTCGCCGGCATGGCCCTGCAGGGCGCCTTCATCGGCGCGTGCACCACCACCGAAGAGGAGCTGGTGCTGGGGGCGCTGGTGCTCGAGCAGATGCTCGCCGCCGGCCACACCCCCGTCGAGACCCGCAACCGGCTGGTGGTGCCGGGCGACACCAACATCGTGCGGCGCCTGCAGGCCAGCGGCCTGACCGCCATCTACGAGCGGGCGGGCTTCCGCGTGGGCCCCCCGGGCTGCTCGATGTGCCTGGGCATCGCCAGCGAGAAGGCCGCCCCGGACGAGAACTGGATCACCAGCCAGAACCGCAACTACCGCAACCGCATGGGCGCGGGCTCGCTGGCCTGGCTCGCGAGCGCGTCCACGGTGGCCGCCAGCGCCCTGGACCTGAAGGTGGCCGATCCGCGGCCGTGGCTGGCCCGGGTGGATCAGGACCGCTACCACGCGATCTTGGAGCGCCGCCCCGAGCGGCCCCTGCCCGAGATCACCCTCAGCGAGCCGGATCCGCAGACGGGCGACGCCGGCAGCGCCGCGAGCGCCGCCACCACGGCGGGCGCCGGCGCGACGCTGCAGGGCCAGGTGGCGCTGTTCGGTGATCACATCGACACCGACGCCATGATCCCCGGCGAGTTCTGCCACCTCACCGACCTGGGCGAGCTGGGCGATCACTGCTTCCACTACGTCGCGCCGGGCTTCAAGGCCCGGGTGGCCGCCGGCCAGAGCGTGGTGGTGGCCGGCGAGGCGTGGGGCTCGGGCAGCAGCCGCGAGCACGCCGTGTGGGCCCTGAAGGGCGCGGGCGTGCAGGCGGTGATCGCCAAGAGCTACGCCTTCATCCACAAGCGCAACCTGGTCAACGAGGCCATCCCCCACCTGGTGCTGGCCGATCCCAGCTTCCACGCCGCCGTCGAGGACGGCGCGCCCATCACGCTGGATCTGGCGAGCGGCGCGGTCACCGTGGGCGGGCGCACCTGGCAGGCCCAGGCCCCGCGCGCCATCGCGGCCGCCCTGCAGGCCGCCGGCGGCATCGTGCCGGCGATCCGGGCCCACGGGCCCGAGGTCTTTGAGCGCCTGACCGCCTGACATGCGCGCCGCCGCCCATGCCCTCCCGTGGTTGGCGCCCGCCGGTGTCCTCGCGCTGGCGTTGTGGGCGCCGGGCGGCGCCCTGGCCGACGTGGGCGAGGGCTCGCTGCGCCCCTACTTCGAGGCCCGGGTGGGCGACGCCGCCCGCCCCGACGCGGGCGCCGTGGACGGCGCACAGATCGGCGGCGGGCTGCTGATGGGCTACGGCCTGTCCTTCTCGCTGTCCCTCACCGCCCGCTATGGCTTCGACCGCACGGGCGCCCTGACCACCACCCGCGCCGACGGCAGCCAGCTCTCGTGGCGGCAGCAGCGCCACCTGGGCCTGCTCGGCCTGGCCTGGGCGCCCAGCGACGCCTGGACCCCCATCGTGCTGCTCGAGGGGGGCGTGGCCGCGCGGCGACACCACGACGCCTACAGCGTGCGCCCGGGTGGCCGCAGCGGCGAGGCCGACGAGCTGATCGCGGACCAGTGGGCCGCCGTGCCGCTGGGCCGCGCCACCGTGCTGTTCGAGTATCGGCTGAGCGACTTCATCAGCGTCTCCCCCGGCGCCGTCGTCGAGCTCGCCGAGGATCGCCTGAGCTACGGCGGCCAGCTCTGGCTCGCCCTGTACCACTACCTGTAGCGGGTCGCTGAGGCGCGCCCCGGGGCGTGCCCTGCGGGGGGCGGCTGAGTGCAGCCCGACACACGCTCAGACCCATCCGCGCCGTGGGCCGTATAGTGCCGGCAACGCGCACCGCGCCGGATCACCCCCTCGGCCCCGCTGGAGACTGCCCATGACCCGCCCCGTCCTCCTCGCCTTCGCGCTGCTCAGTGGCTTCGCGCTCCTGTTCGCCGGCCCCGCTACGGGCCAGCAGACCGGCACCATCAAGGGCACCATCACCCACCAGGGCAAGCCCCTCACCGGCGCCATCGCCCGCGCGATCCCGGGGGGCCGCCGGGCCACCACTGGCGCAGACGGCCGCTACCAGCTGACGGTCACCCCCGGCGCCTACACCATCGAGTGCCGCAAGCCCGGCTTCGCCCCCCGCCTGGTCAAGGGCGTGCAGGTGCCTGCCGGCGGCACGGTCACCGTGGACTGTGCGCTGACCGCACGCCATGACACCCAGGGCCCGCGCCCATCCCTCGACGCCCCGGCTGCGGCCGAGGAGAAGATCGCCGACGTCGCCACGTCCGCCGAGCCCAGCCCCCGGCGCCGCCCCCGCCCGTCCCGCAAGGTCAAGCGGTCCATGGGCGCGATGATGATGCCCCCGTCCCCGCCCCCGCCGCGGCCCAGCCCCATCGGGGGCTTCGCGCCGCCGGCCGACCGCGAGGGCTACGACGCCGTGGCCGAGAACGACTTCCAGTCGGCCCTCAAGAGCCCGCTGAGCACCTTCAGCATCGACGTCGACACCGCCAGCTATGCCAACGTGCGCCGGCTCATCGACGCCGGGCGGCCCATCCCCAAGGGCGCGGTGCGCATCGAGGAGTTCATCAACTACTTCAGCTACGCCTACCCCGACGCCACCGGCGAGCACCCCTTCTCGGTCACCACCGAGATCGCGGCGGCCCCCTGGAACCCCAAGCGCCGGCTGGTGCACATCGGCCTGCAGGGCAAGAAGATCGAGTCGGCCGCCCTGCCCCGCGCCAACCTGGTGTTCCTGCTCGACGTGTCGGGCAGCATGAACAGCCCGGCCAAGCTCCCCCTGCTCAAGAAGGCCTTCAAGCTGCTGGTGCAGCAGATGCGCCCGCAGGACAGCGTGGCCATCGTGGTGTACGCCGGCGCGGCCGGCGTCGTGCTGCCCCCCACCCCCGGTGACCAGCAGGCCACCATCCTCAACGCCCTCGAGAACCTGCGGGCCGGCGGCAGCACCGCCGGCGGCGCCGGCATCAAGCTGGCCTACCAGATCGCCGCCGACCACCTGGTCAAGGACGGCAACAACCGCGTCATCCTGGCCACCGACGGCGACTTCAATGTGGGCGCGTCGAGCGACAGCGAGCTGGTCACGATGATCGAGCAGCGCCGCAACCAGGGGATCTTCCTGACGATCCTGGGCTTCGGCTCGGGCAACTACCAGGACGCGAAGATGGAGAAGCTGGCCGACAAGGGCAACGGCAACGCCGCCTACATCGACAGCCTGCTCGAGGCCAAGAAGGTGCTGGTCACCGAGATGGGCGGCACGCTGCTGACCATCGCCAAGGACGTGAAGCTGCAGGTCGAGTTCAACCCCGCCAAGGTCAAGGCCTACCGCCTGATCGGCTACGAGAACCGCATGCTGAAGAGCGAAGACTTCAACGACGACAAGAAGGACGCCGGCGAGCTGGGCGCCGGCCACACGGTCACCGCGCTCTACGAGATCATCCCCGCCGGCAGCGACGAGGCCGTGCCGGGCGTGGACGCCCTGAAGTACCAGACCACCCAGATCAGCGACGCCGCGAAGCGCAGCCCTGAGCTGATGACCCTGAAGCTGCGCTACAAGCCCCCGACGGGCGACAAGAGCACGCTGATGAGCCAGCCGGTCATCGACCGCGACGTGGCGCCCGCGGCCACGAGCCCGGCCTTCCGCTTCTCGGCGGCGGTGGCGGCCTTCGGCATGCTCCTGCGCGACTCGGCCCACAAGGGCGCCAGCAGCTACGACCTCATCTTGGGCTTGGCCCGCGGCGCCAAGGGCCCCGACGCGGCCGGCTACCGCGCCGAGTTCATCCGCCTGGTCGAGAAGGCCCAGCTCAACGCCCAGGTGTCGGCCCCGCCGGGCGGCCCCAAGCAGATCGCCCGCTGACGGCGGGCGGTCGCGCCGCCCGCCCCCTGGCATCGGCAGGCAGCCGACAGCCAAGGCCGACCCACCCTGGGCCCATGCGCCGGTTGACGCCACCTCCGCGACAGTCTAAACGGGTCGGCTCGCCCAAACCCGGGCGGCGCAAGCGAGGGGCGACGGGCGCCCAGCTTCGCTGCGCCGTCTGCGTCGGGCCCCGCGCGAGGACGACCGTGGCCAGTCCCCCAGACCACACAGACGCCCTGATGGGCGAGCCGACCCGGCCGGATCCCCCCGCGCCCGTGTCGCTCCTGTTGGTAGACGACGACATGGACTACGGCCTCGTGCTGCAGCGCCTGCTGCGGCACACGGGCATGCCGCACTCCGTGCAGGTGGCCTACACCGTCGACGAGATCGGCGCGCGCCCCTGGTTCGGCACCCCCGACGTGGCCCTGGTCGCGCAGAGCGTGCACGACCCCGAGCACCGCGACCTGATCGCCGAGCTCAAGGCCCGCTGGCCCCAGCTGCCCATCATCATGATGACCGCCCACGGCGACGGCCGGCAGGCGGTGGACGCCATGCGCCGCGGCGCCTACGACTACGTCTACAAGGCCGACCTGGACGCCCGGCGGCTCGCGGTGGTGCTCAACAACGCCCTCGCCCACACCCGGCTGCAGCAGAACCTGGCCACCGCCGAGGCCCGCCTGCAGAGCTGGGCCACCCGCGACGAGCTCACCGGCCTGTACAACCGCCGCCACTATCGCGGCCGCCTCGAGGAAGAGATCGTGCGCGCCCAGCGCCACGCCCAGCCCCTCACGGTGCTGCTGGCCGATCTCGACCACTTCAAAGAGCTCAACGACACCTACGGCCACCCCCTCGGCGACGAGGCCCTGCGGGTGGTGTCGCAGGTGCTGCAGGCCGAGTCGCGCTCCATCGACATCGTCAGCCGCTACGGCGGCGAGGAGTTCGCCGTCCTGCTGCCCAACACCAGCGGCCGGGACGGCGAGTCGGTGGCCGAGCGCATCCGCCGGGCCGTGGCCGCCAGCGACATCGCGTGGGCGGGCGACCACGCGCGGCTGACCATCAGCGTGGGCATCGCGACGCTGGCCGACAGCGCCCACCCCACCGTCGACGGGCTCATGCAGGTGGTCGACCGCGCCCTGTACTCGGCCAAGCGGGCGGGCCGCGACCGCGTGCACCGCGCCGGCCGGGCCACCGGCCCCCTCGCCAGCGTGGCGCAGGGCAGCGAGATCCGCCGCCGCCTGGTGGACGGGTTCGTGGCCATGATGCGCGCCATCGACCCCACCGCAGACGCCCGCGCGCACCGCGCCGTGACCCTGGCCGATCGCCTCGCGGCGGGCTTCGAGCTGGACGCCGAGGCCCTCGAGACCCTGCTCACCGCGGCGCGGCTGGGGCCGCTCACCGATCACCTGAGCGAGCTGGCCCGCACCGACGACAACCCCCTCGCCGCCGGCCTGGGCGCCACCGGGGTGCTGGGCCGAGAGGCCCAGCTTGTGCGCCGCAGCCAGCAGCCCTTCGACGCCCAGGCGCCCATGCCCCCGGCCGCCCGCCTGCTGGCCGTCGCGCGGGCCGCGTCGGCGTGGGCCGATCCCAGCGCCGCGGCCGAGGCGCTGCGCCCGCTGGCCGGTTCCCGGTATGATCCTCAGGTCATCGAGGCCCTCGCGGCCTTGACGGAGGCCCAGGAGGCGCCGTGACCGGCTCCAAGCCCGTGCAGCTGCTGCTCGTCGAGGACGACGAGAACGACATCCAGATCACCCGGCGGGCCCTGGCCCGCAGCGACCAGCCGCACACGCTGAGCGTCGCCCATGATGGCGAGGCCGCCCTCGCGGCGCTGCGCGCGGGGCCCCTGCCCGACCTGGTGTTCCTCGACATCAGCCTGCCCAAGATCGACGGCTTCGAGGTGCTGCGCCAGATCAAGGCCGACCCCGATCTGGCCCACCTGCCCGTGCTGATGCTGACCACCTCCAAGCGCCCCGAGGACGTGCGCCGGGCCTACGCCACCGGCGCCAACGCCTTCGTGGTCAAGCCCATGCGCTTCCCGGCCTTCGCGGAGCTCATGGCGCGCACGCTGCACTGGTGGCTGAGCGACAGCCGGCTGCCGACCCACCGCGCCTGACCAGCCGCCGCCCCTGGCCCGTCACCGGCAGGCCGCTGGCGCCGGCCGGATCCGCTCAAACCGATCGATCTCGCCGGCGGGCCGCACGTTGCCCGTCCGCGTGCGCAGCGCCCGGCCCGCGATGGCCGTGGGCGACACGTCCAACACCAGCAGGTGGTGGCTACCGCTGAACACCTGGCTGGCCGCACGATCCTGGCGCGCCGTCTCGTCGGGGACCCGCCGCGAGAGCCCGGGCGCAGGCACCGTCACCGTCGCCGCCCCGCCCGACACCACATACAGCGGCCCGCGCGGATCGCAGCGCCGCGCCGGCCCCACCCCCAGGCTCGGGCAGAACCGCTCGTAGTCGTGATCGTGCCCCGACAGCACCAGATCCGCCCCCGCGCCCTCGAGCAGCGGCACCAGCGCCGCGTTCAGCCCGCGATCGTCGCTGCCGTGGTTGCCCCGGGACCACACCGGCCGGTGCAGCACCACCAGCCGCCAGCGATCCCCAGCGCCCGCCAGCGCCGCTGCGAGCGCCGGCAGCCGCGCCCGCACCGCGGCGTCCTCCCCCTCGCTGTCGAAGAAGACCACCCGCACCGGCCCCGCGTCCCACGGGAAGACCGGCCCGACCCCGGCGCCATACCGCTCGAACAGCCCGCCCCGATCGTGGTTGCCGCGCACCGCGATCACGGGCGGCCAGGGCGGCAGGCTGCGCAGGTAGCGCGCCCACTCGGCGGGCGCCCGGCCCCGCTTGACCAGATCCCCCGTGTTGAGGATCGCCGCGGGCGCCAGCGCGAGCGCCTCGCCCAGCAGCCCCGCCCAGTAGGCCGACGGGCCCACCCCGTCCACCGTGGCGCGGCCATCGCCCAGCACCACCAGCCGCAGCGCCCCGCAGCGATCGGTGGGCCGCGGGGGCACCCGCCAGGCGCGGCCATCCACCTGCACCGTGTGCGCCACCGTGTCGCTCAGGGACGCAGCGCCCACGCCACCCGGCTGCGCCACCCCGTCCACGGTCACCGCGGCCGCGTCCCGCCAGCGCACCACCCAGCCCCCGGGGGCGGGCAACGTCCACGCCGCCGCCCGCGGCCCCTGCCCCTCGCCCTCGGCGGCGGGCCCACAGCCCGCGACGGCCAGCGCCAGCGCGCCCAGGACAACCAGGTGCCACGACCTCCGCGACCTGCTAGGGTCCGCGCCCATGAAATCAGCCGACACGCGCAGCGACGCCGCCACCGCCGGGCGCGGTTTTCTGGTCATCACCGGCGCCAAGCTCTGGTTCATGGTGGGGGGCGTCCTCATCAACTTCGGGCTCCCGTACGTCTTCGGCTCGAGCCGCTACGGCGCCGACACCGACGGGCGCGCGTTGTATGGGCAGTACATCGACCTCAACAACACCCTGAGCATCCTGAGCATGGTCATGGTGACCGGGGTGATGCAGTCCGTCAGCCGGTTCGTCGCCAAGGCCCCGCAGGCCGCCGGCGGCATCCTGCGCCAGGCCCTGAAGCTGATGCTCGGCGTGGGCCTGGTGGTCGGCGGCGGCTTCGCGCTGGCCGCCCCCTACATCGCCGAGCAGCGCGGGAGCCTCAACCTCGTCAACGGCTACCGCGCGGCGGGCGTGATCCTGTTCTGCTACGCGCTCTACACCGTGTTCATCGGGGCCCTCAACGGGCGCAAGCAGTTCTTCCGTCAGGCGCTGTTCGACATCGGGTTCACCAGCATCAAGACCACCCTGGTGGTCGGGCTGGCCCTGGGCGGGCTGGGCGTCATCGGCGCCTTCGGCGGCTTCGCGCTGGCGGCGGTCATCATCCTGGGCCTCGCCGCCTGGCGGGTGGGGGGCGAGCTGGGCGAGGGCGAGCCCGACCGCGGCCTCTACGCCTTCGCCTTCCAGGTCATGCTCTACACCCTGGTGTTCAACCTGATCTTCAAGCTCGACGTGCTGATGCTGAAGCCCACCGCCATCGCCCTCTTCGAGGCGGCCGGCGACGCCGCGCCCCAGCAGGCCGCCGACGCGCTGGTCGGGCTGTACGGGCTGGCCCTCAACGTCAGCCGCATCCCCTGGC